>CAVKEA010000003.1:0-77283 GCA_963655305.1 bacterium | reverse complement strand
ATAGCAGCTCGCAGTGCAGGATATCAGAAAATGTTTTAAAAGTATGATGAAAATATATGAGTAAATGTATTTGTGATATACGTATTGAAAGGAGAAGAACGGGATATGCGAACAAAAAAATGGTTCAACACATGTATAAAAACATTGCTGTTTCTCTTGGTATTCATTGAATCAGTTGGCTTTTTGCCTTTGAATGCAGCAGCAGATGATTTATATCAGGAACACTTGAATGGAGATTCTAATTATATCCTGTGTGACGGACATATGGGGTATGCTTGGTATGTAGACAAGAGTTCATTAACGGTGCAGAAATATGAGCCGCCGCAGTATATCATTGCAGTGAACGTAGTTACTGTGCCAAATGCAGATAGAGGAAATACGGCGATTAGCGAAGTAAAAACATATCGATTTTTCTATAATTCGGATTTAGGACAAATGTATGTTGACAGTCGGTTAAATGATAATTGGCGTTATCTGGATCCGGATGGATGTTGGGCTGAAACAGGTATTGTGATGCCAGCTGGTGAAATAGCTTTTGCCTTAGCCTATCATATGAAATTTTATGGTAGGTACCCTAATTCGTTTTATGACAATATTTAAGACGTAAAAAGCATGATTTGAGCAGATGCATGAAGTGTAACATATTGCTCAAGTTAGCCTATAGCAGTATGTATGAGAAAGGACGACGAGCGACGAGATATGTCAAAAAAATGTGTAAAATGTAATGCCACATTAGAAGATGACGATCACTTTTGCAAA
The DNA here is from genome assembly GCA_963655305.1 of bacterium. Lineage (GTDB taxonomy): Bacteria > Bacillota > Negativicutes > Veillonellales > Megasphaeraceae > Megasphaera. Next base: position 76,524 of record CAVKEA010000003.1, on the reverse strand, counting down.
GAATGTGGTGCAGCACAGCCTGTTGAGAAAAGATGTCCTAAATGCAACTCCCTTGTTAAAGATAATGCTGCTTTTTGTGCGAATTGCGGAGCTAAATTAGACGAAAAGATACAGGCTGCTTCAGCAGAACCGACAATAGTAACGAATAAACAAAATATGAAGAAATTTATAATTGGCATTTTAGTGGCAGCTATTGTTGTTGGTGCAGGCGCAGGTATTTATTATTACGAACATGTTCAAAACAGTGTTGCCCAGACAGAAACTACATCCAATACAGAATCATCAGCTTCGGAGCAGAATGCGGCAGCACAGGAACCTGTCAAGGATGACCTAGCGCAGGCAAATGAAATTTTGAAGAGCAAGGGGTATTCTTATACCGTGGGGGCCGTTTCACCTGTCAATGATGCAGGTTTTTTGGGACTGATTACCGATAAAGGGCGAGCATTTATTGTCTATGATAAGAAAGATGATGTAGTAGCACTATTGAGCTATCAACGAGAATTGTTAAACCTAAGAAGCAATAAATCGGGAAACATGTATAAGCCGGTCGTGCTAATGCTTCATATAAAAAACGATCGAGCAAATAACGATAGGAAATTGGGGTATTGGCATGATGGCATCCATACATTTCCAGTATATTCGTTATATGATGTAGATGCTGACGGCAATATTGTACCGGGCAAGTTATATTCCGGTGAGGGAAGAAAGCCATCTCATTATCATGACTATTTACACGAACAACAGAATGTTAATATTGTTAATTTAGCATTGACATCTGCTGATAGTTTAAAGCAAGATATGGATTCAAGAAATATTACTCTTTAATATTTTGATATAATGGTAAAAATGGACCAATAGAGGTATTCAATATGCCGTTTTTATAAACATTTTTCACAAGGAGAACAATGGTATGAGCGATAACGAGAAAAAGAATCAGGATATACCGGGAGTAATTACCGGTACGGAATTGAATACGGCAAATAATTATGCAGAAGAAAAATTCCATGGCGCAAGAGGCCATGGGTATGCGGCAGAACGTGCCAACAATCTGTATGATACGTTTACGGGAAAGGATGCCCAAATAGTAGGGGATGATAATGCTAAAAATGGTGCGGACAGGATTGTCAATGGCGCGAATATTCAAAGTAAATACTGCAAAACGGGTTCGAAATGCATTCAAGAATGTTTTGAAGACGGCAAGTTTAGATATTACAATAACGACGGCTCACCCATGCAGATTGAAGTCCCTTCTGATAAATACGATGATGCGGTAAAGGCGATGCAAGATCGTATTGACCGTGGTCAAATACAAGGTGTTTCGGATGCCAAAGAGGTTGTACGCAAAGGAAATTTTACATACGAACAGGCTAAAAATATCGCAAAGGCAGGAACCATTGAATCTTTGACGTATGATGCCGTTAATGGCATCGTTACGGCTGCTTATAGTGGCGGTATTTCTGTAGCGATAACGTTTTGGTGTTCCTATCGCAGCGGGAAAAGTTTTGAAGAAGCTCTTTCGGATGCGGTTGTTGCGGGCATTCAAGTCGGCGGTATTGCTTTTGCAGGAGCCGTGCTTAGCGGACAGTTAACCAAAGCGGGGTTGAATACGGCATTAGTTAGCAGTTCAGATGCCCTTGTTTCAGCCATTGGTGCCAAAGCATCTGCACAATTGGTGAATGCTTTTAGAAGCGGCACGAATATTTATGGTGCGGCTGCCATGAAAAGTGCATCCAAAATGCTTCGCAGCAATGCCATTACAGGGATTGCCACGGTGCTTGTGCTGTCTACCGGTGATATTATCAACATCTTCCGCGGCAGAATCTCTGCAGCTCAACTTATCAAAAATGTTGTCAATACCGGCGCGGGAGTTGCCGGCGGTGTAGGCGGCTGGGGCGCAGGTGCAGCTGCTGGCGCGGCGATTGGTTCTGTTGTGCCTGGTATTGGTACTGCCATCGGCGGCTTTTTAGGCGGATTAGCAGGCGCATTTGCAGGGGGCAGTGCTGCCAGCAGTGTGTCCAAGGCTATTACTGACGAACTGATTGAAGATGACAGCAAAGAAATGATTCGAATCATCGAAACAGAGTACCAAAAAATCGCGACTGATTTTTTACTGAGCGAAACGGAAGCCGAAGCGGTGGCAGACAACCTGAAATATGATATGGACGGCAGTACGTTGAAAGATATGTATGCGTCCAGCGATAGACAGTCGTTTGCATATGATTTGGTGAAAGACAATACGGTGCCTGTTATAGAAAAACGGCCTAAAATCAGCTTGCCGACCAATGCGGATTTGACAAATGGATTGCGAGCTGTCTTGGAACACAATTCATAGACAGCGGCGATGTGTTGAGATTTAGTATTGTTTTATTTTTTATTTTATTTCTCTAAATTACAAGTGCAAATTGAATGTTTTTAATCAAAACAATTTAGTAATTGTAGCATCAGGATGTTCCAATGAGAAATTATTTTACGCTGTAAGCGAGACGAAAATCTTGCTTACAAATATATTATCGAGGAGATTTTAATATGAAAACATGGAAAAAATTGGTATTAACTTGCACATTAGGAACAGGGGTTTTCTTTGGGATTGGTGGAATGATACTGCCAACATGTAATCTTATTCCTTTGACATATGCGGCCGAAGCAGTGCCTATGGAAGATACATGGATTTTATCAGATGGTGATACGCAATACTATTTAAAAGGAGGTACTTTACAATTCCGCAGTCCTACGCCAGCTATGCGAGAATCAGGAGCGTATAGTTTCCAAGCAGAAATAATCTGTGTCTATCCGGATGGAAGTTATGAAACACATCAATATGCTATGGCATCCAAAGGAGCTATTAGTGTTTCTATCGATGGCAATCCGGGTATGTTGGTAGATTCTAATTCAATATATGCACAGCTGTACCATGTGATTTGCCATACGTATATCATGTAATGGTTCGTTATGACTCATAAATGCCTATAGTCCGTCATTTGGTGATTTTAAACAACAACTACGCGAAATGTTACTATTCAAAAAAACATAGACGGGCTGAAACAATATGAAATGGATCCGTTAAGGTACTGATGAATATGCTGAACGCAAATGGATAATCTTAAAAGGAGCTGTCGCACGAAACAATTTTGCTTCGATGCGATGGCTCCATTTTTTTGCTTGTTACATTTGGTTTTATGTTGCTCATCTTAGTTGCAGTAAAAACAGGTGTACAAAATAGACGATTCATACATCGTCAAAAATTTGTGTATCCGTTTTCTATTAAAATACATTTACAAATTATAGTACCAGATACCATATCAGCCATATCTAATTTGGAAAAATTCCCTGTAAAACCACATATCCCCTAATATTTTTGAAATAAGATGATTTTCTGCCAATCCTATGGTATAATTACGTATTGTAAATAAGTATTAAAATTTTTTCTGCGAGGAGTGTCTCTATGAAAATCAGTGCTGAAGAAATAAAAAAAATCGCACTGTTGTCCCGATTGGAAATTAAAGAAGATCAGATTGAATCTGTTGGGAAACAGCTGAATGACATTTTATCGTATATGGATTTGATGAGCCAGGTAGATATTACGGACGTAAAACCGACGGCTCATGCTGTATCGATGTCGAATGTGATGCGTGATGATGTACCGCAACCATCCTTGTCTAATGAAAAAGCGTTACAGAATGCGCCGGAACCGGAAAACGGCTGCTTTAAGGTTCCAAAAGTGATTCAGGATTAAGGAGGGGTATTGTGGAAACCATACATGGACTGCATGATAAACTCGTCAAGGGCGAAATTTCTGCTGTTGAATTGACGAATACATTTCTTGCTCATAAAGATGCGGTAGAACCGAAGGTACAGGCATTTTTGTCGGATAACCGCCAGTTTGCATTGGAAGCGGCTGCTGCTGTAGATAAGAAAATCGCTGCGGGTACGGCTATTTCTGATTTGGCCGGTATTCCGGGAGCTATTAAAGATAATATTTGTATTAAAGGACAAAAAGCTACGTGTGCATCCAAGATGCTGCAGAATTTCACGTCGCCGTATAATGCGACAGTTATTGAAAAATTGATGGCAGCCGACTATGTCAGCCTTGGCAAAACCAACATGGATGAATTTGCTATGGGGAGTTCTACGGAAAATTCTGCCTTCCAGATTACGCACAATCCGTGGAATTTGGATTACGTACCAGGCGGCTCATCGGGCGGCTCGGCGTCTGCTGTCGCATCGGGCGAATGCGTCTGGGCGCTTGGCTCTGATACAGGCGGCTCGATTCGTCAGCCTGCTGCGTACTGCGGCGTCGTCGGCCTCAAACCGACGTATGGCTTGGTATCCCGCTATGGCTTGATTGCTTTTGCTTCTTCGCTGGATCAGATTGGTACGTTTACCAACGATGTTGAAGACTGCGCGATTGTACTCAATGCCATTGCCGGCCATGATGCCAAAGATTCTACGTCTATCCCGCAGGCGGAAACCGATTATAAACAGGCATTGGTCAATGATGTCAAAGGCATGAAAATCGGCATTCCGGAAGAATTTTTCGGTGAAGGCTTGGATGATACATGCCGTAAATCGCTGGATGAAGCGATTGAAACGTATAAGAAACTGGGGGCAGAAATCGTGCCGGTCAGCATGCCGCACATGAAATACGGTATTGCTGCGTATTATGTCATTGCCCCGGCAGAAGCCAGCTCCAACTTGGCTCGTTATGACGGCGTAGGCTTTGGCCTCCGCGTCGAAGGCAAGGATATTGTCGATATGTATATCAAAACCCGTTCCGAAGGGTTTGGTCCGGAAGTACAGCGCCGTATTCTTCTTGGTACGTATGTACTCAGTTCCGGCTATTATGATGCGTACTACCTGCGTGCCATGAAAGTACGCACGTTGATTAAACAGGATTATGATGAAGCGTTGAAACAGTGCGACGTACTGCTGACGCCGACGGCACCGGACACAGCATTCAAGATTGGACAAAACAGTGACAATCCGCTGGCTATGTATTTGGGTGATGTCTGCACCGTTACGTTGAACCTGGCCGGTCTGCCGGGCATCAGCATTCCCTGCGGCTATAAAAATGGTCTTCCTATTGGCATGCAGCTGATTGGCAAAGCGTTGGATGAAGCAACGCTGCTGCGCGCTGCCTATACGTTTGAACAAAATCGGACGGACCTGCGTAAGCCGTCGCCAATGGGGGAGGTTGAACTGTAATGAAATACGAATCCGTTATCGGCTTGGAAGTCCATGTCGAATTAAAAACAAAAACTAAAATTTTCTGCGGCTGCAGTACTGAATTTGGCGCAGAACCCAATACCCATGTTTGCCCGGTCTGCTTAGGGCTGCCGGGTGTACTGCCGGTCCTCAATAAAGAAGTGCTTCATTTTGCCGTCAAAGCAGGGCTTGCACTGCACTGCGATATTTTGCCGTTCAGCAAATTTGACCGCAAAAATTATTACTATCCTGATTTGCCGAAAAACTTCCAGACATCGCAGTTTGATTTGCCAATCTGCAAAGGCGGCTATGTCGATATAGAAGTCAACGGCGAACAGCGCCGCATCCATCTGACTCGTATTCATATGGAAGAAGATGCAGGCAAACTCGTTCACAGCGGTGCTACGATTGATACGTCTGATTCGACATGCGTCGATTACAACCGTACCGGCGTGCCTTTGCTGGAAATCGTTGGCGAACCGGAACTGCGCAGCGGCGAAGAAGCCCGCGCATATTTGGAAAAACTTCGTTCCATCCTGCAGTATTTGGGCGTTTCAGACTGCCGTTTGGAAGAAGGCAGCATGCGCTGTGATGCCAACATCTCCGTTCGGCCTGTAGGCAGCACGAAACTGGGCACAAAAACAGAATTAAAGAATATCAACTCCTTCAGCGGTGTACAGAAGGGGATTGAATATGAAGCAGTCCGTCAGGCACAGATTTTGGAAGACGGCGGCACGATTCAGCAGGCAACCCGCGGCTGGGAAGAAGCCAAAGGCATTACGGTACTGCAGCGTGTCAAAGAAGGGGACAGCGATTACCGCTATTTCCCGGAACCGGATTTGATTCCGATTGAAGTATCTCCGGAATACATCGAAAAAGTCCGCAGCGAACTGCCGGAAATGCCGGATGCCCGCCGCAAACGCTTTATGGATGAATTGGGCCTGCCGGAATATGATGCCAACTTGCTGACGCTGGAAAAACAGACGGCTGATTATTTTGAAGAAATCGTCAAAGACGGCGTCGATGCCAAAACGGCTTCCAACTGGATGCTCGGTGAATTTGCCAAGAAGCTGAATGAAGAAGGCGTAAGCGCTGCAGATGCACCGGTAAAACCGGCTGACTTAGCAGGCCTTCTGCAGTTGATTGCCAAAGGTACGATTTCTGGTAAAATCGCCAAGAAAGTATTGCCGGAAATGTGGAAAACAGGCAAATCGGCAGATGTTGTCGTCAAAGAACAAGGTTTGGTACAGATTACAGATACAGGCGCGTTGGAAGAACTGGTCCAAAAGGTTATTGCAGCTAATCCGCAGTCTGTCGCTGATTATAAAGCAGGCAAGAAGAAAGCCATCGGCTTCCTTGTAGGCCAGATCATGAAAGAAACAAAAGGCCGGGCGAATCCGGGCGTTGTCAATCAGCTTTTGACAAAGAACTTACAATAATAAGATGGACAAGCACATACGCGTTATGCTGCCGGCTGCGGCATACGGGGTGTGCCTTGCCACGGGAGCCACACAGTTGTCTTAGCGATAAGTGTGTGGCTTTTTATATCAAGATATATGGGAAAGAAGGTGCTTAGGTGGCAAGTCAAGCAAAAAAAATGAATATGCTGCAGGGGTCGCTGTGGGATAAAATCTTGATAGTGGCCTTGCCGTTTGCCTTGACAGGCATGATGCAGCAGTTTTTTAATGCCTTGGATATTGCCATGCTGGGGCAGTTTGTCGGCAAAGAAGCCATGGCTGCTGTCGGCAGCAACAGTTCGGTATTGGCGACGACGCTGAGTTTATTTATTGGAATTTCCTTAGGGGCCAATGTAGTTATTGCGTCCTTTATTGGCAAAAAGGATACGGCCGGTATTCACAAAGGCGTCCATACGGCGATTCTTGTCGCGCTGTTGTGCGGCATCAGCATGACTGTTGTCGGAGAAGTAATAACCAATCAGCTGTTGGATTTTTTATCCGTGCCGCTGGAAATCCGCGGGATGGCAGAAATGTATTTGCGGATTTATTTTTTAGGCCTGCCGGTCATTTTTTTGTACAATTTTGAATCAGCTATTTTCCGCAGCCAGGGAGATACGCGGACGCCGCTGTACTGCTTGATTGCCGGCGGTGTCATCAAAGCGTTCCTCAACTTGTTTTTTATTTTGCAGTTGGGCATGTCTGCCGAAGGGGTCGCTATTGGGACGATTGTTGCCAATACGATTAGCTCGGGACTGCTTTTTTACTTTTTGCGGCGCAGCAAGACGGAAATCCGCGTGCGCATGCATGAATTTGCCATTGATAAGCCCTTGCTGGTACAGATTTTGAAAATCGGTCTGCCGGCAGGAATGCAGAACATGGTTTTTTCGTTGTCCAATCTGTGTATTCAGTCGGCTATCAACAGCTTGGGACCGGATGTCATGGCGGCGTCGGCGGCAGCATTTAATATAGAAATTTTTACCTATTTTATTATCAATGCTTTTGGCCAGGTCTGCACGACCTTTACGAGTCAGAATTACGGTGCCAGATTGCTGTCACGATGCAAACGCGTCTTCAAGCTTTGTCTGGCCATGGACAGTATTGTCGCCGTGGCCGGCGGCGCCTTGACGATTGTTTTTGCGGATCCACTGCTCAGTCTGTTTAATACGGATGCAACGGTTATTTCCATTGGCTATGTGCGTTTGTTTTATATCCAGGCATTTTGTTTGGTAGAAGTCGTTTTGGAAATCGTGTCCGGCGCGATGCGCGGCTATGGTAATTCCTTGATTCCGGCTGTCATTACGCTTTTTGGGATTTGTGGTACCCGTGTGACTTGGGTGTATACGGTTTTTGCCAACCATCCGACTTTTGACTGCCTGATGACGGTATTTCCATTAAGCTGGTTTGTTACGGCCGTTATTTTGTCTGCTGCCTATATTTGGTTTTTGCGTCATTTACCGGCGTGGGAAACGTCAAAGTAATGGCAGAACTATCCGTTGCGGCAGCAGACAAACTGCCGGCAGGGCGAAAGGGCTGGCTGCGGCGTAAGAAAAATTGACATACCGTAGGGAGCATGCTATAGTAGATGCAACTATGAATATAGTTACAACAGCATACTGATACGTCAGGTGTCGCAAGACTCAATAGATAAGTCCGGTTGGATGCCGGCGCGGTCCCGCCGCTGTAGGGAGGAGCTGTACTGCAAATATGTCACTGTGCCTCGTGCAGGCATGGGAAGGCGCAGTGCGGCCATGAATCCGAGCCAGAAGAACTGCCTGATGGATAATCACCGATAGACCTGCGAGCGATGGGAATGGAGATTCTTTTTTTTGAAAAGACAAAGTCGTAAGGGTATCCTTGCGGCTTTTTTTCGTGCAGGCTGTCAAAGGAGGACATAATGGACGTTATAGTAGAAGGACTGCATTTATTTCAAAAGGGCGGCATTGTCATGTATATTTTGTTTGTCTGTTCCTTTTTTGTGGTATATATTGGAGCCGAACGGTCAATGTTTTACAAACGGATGGATTCTGGGCGCGCATTTGCCAATCAGTTTTATACGTATATGAAGCTGAAACAGTACGACAAGGCCCGGCAGACGGCAGAAAGCGGCACGGGCGGCTTGGCCATGATTCTGCGCGATGCTTTGAAAAGTGAACAGCCGAGTAAAATACAAGCGTTTGCCGAAGTACAGTCGGGTATTTTGATTGCCAAATTGCGCAACCGGCTGTATTATTTGAACGTTATTGTAACCATGGGGCCGCTCCTCGGTCTGCTGGGGACGATTAGCGGCATGATTACGTCGTTTAGTATTTTCAATGTTCAGTCCGGACAGGCCGTAGCCATTACCGGCGGCGTAGGGGAAGCCCTCATTGCGACGGCGTTTGGCTTGTGCGTTGCGATTTTGTCTCTTATCGTACATGCGTATTTTACGCAGCGGTTGGACCGCATCATTACGGACATGGAAATGTGTTTTTCGGCATTGGAATTGATGCCGCAGAAAAAAACAGGGCGGTGAGTGCATGAGACTGCGAGACAGACGCTCTTTTACGAAGCCCGAAGTCATGATTATTCCGATGATAGATATCATGTTTTTCCTGCTGGTCTTTTTTATGATCAGCACGCTGTATATGGTGGATATGAAGACGGTTTCTGTCAACCTGCCGCAGGCATCCCATGCCGAAACGCAGACGACAGTAACGTATTTGGTCACCATGAAAAAAGACGGCTCGCTTTGGCTGGAAGATAAAGAAATCACCAAAGAAGAACTGCTGAAAAAGGCACAGGTCGAACAGCGGCGCAATCCGCAGTTTTCTGTAGTGCTGCGGGCTGACCAAGGTCTGGATTACGGCAAAGTCATTGCCCTGCTGGATGAAATGAAAGGCGCCGGCATCAGCCGCTTTGGCCTGGCCGCAGAAAGCGGGGGTTCTAAGTGACGCAGGAAGAACGGGATAAACGGATGGCTGCCGCCATATCCATCGGCCTGCATGTGATTGTATTCGGCCTGCTGGCAGCCGGCGGCATGTTTACCTTTCTGCAAAGCCATTCCCAGGCGCCGCCTGTGGATGTAACCGTATATAATGAAGAGTCACAGGATGATATACCGGCAGCCGGCAACGGCGAAGCCGCTTCCAATGGTGGAGGCGGTGGCGGCGGCAGCGGTGAAACGTATCATATGCCGCAGGAAAACATGCCGGCGATTAGTGAATCGTATACGCAGGAAGTACAGGAACAGCGGGAAATCAAAAAAGTCATGCAAACGCAGGGCATCAGTGAAGAAAAAGCCAAGGCCGTCGTTGCGGCCAAAAGCGATGCGGAAAAGCCGGCAGCAGATGCTGTTTCCGGCAATCATCATTCGGGTGATACGACAGCAGGCAATACTGCCGCAGGGGATGGCCCCGGCGGTACAGAAGGACCGGGAAACAACCCGGATGCTGCACCGGGATTGGGAACGGATGCCAACGGCAATCCCAATGGCGGCGACCCGAATGGGGACCGGCACAGCGAAGGCAGACGGCCGGCCACAAAGGCCCATTTGATTTCTCAGCCTGATGTCAATTCCTATTATCCGCAGGAGTTGCGGCAGAAAAATATTACCGGGACCGTCACAGTTCATGTCGTCATTGCGGCGGACGGCACCGTAAGCAGTGCGTCTGTAAGCGGCTCATCGGGCTATGCGGCGATGGATGCCGCGGCCGTGCAGATTGCCTACCAATGCCAGTATGAACCGGCACGCAATGAACAGGGTGAAGCTGTTGCGGCAGAACGCAATTTGAGCATACCGTTTGTATTACAATGAGTTGCCATAGACTATCAGATTTAAGTATTCATTTACAAGGGGGAGTTTTTTTTATGATACGCAACAAGGCATTACTTTCATGCATTTGCCTTTCCATGGCAGGAAGCCTAGGCATATGGGCAGCAGATACGGCAGATTATGATACCGATACGATTGTCGTCACGGCAAAGCGGTATGAAGCACCCAAGCCGCAGCCAACGGCACTGCCTGTCACGACGCAGATTCAAAAACAGCAGTCCAACATGACCGTTGTAACGGCGAAAGATATTGAAAAGAATAACTATACGACAGCGCAGGAAGCTATTCAGCATATCAATGGCGTATCTGTCAATGACCAGGTAGCCGGTGGTGCAGCTTCTTATGTCCGTTTGAATGGATCCGACCGTGTCTTGGTTCTTGTAGATGGCCAAAGCTTGGCAAATCCCCAAAGCTCCCCATATGGCCGCGGCACGACTGATTTTTCGGCACTCCCAGATGCATCTGCTATTGAACGAATTGAAGTCACCAAAGGCAGCGGTTCTGTCAAATACGGCAGCGGTGCTGTTGGCGGCGTCATTAATATTATTACCAAGAAAAACAGCGTAGATACAGAAAAACGGACATTCGATTTTAATATCGGTTCTTGGAATACCTATAATTACGGCTCGACCAATCAGGGCAAAAAAGGAAAGACCAGCTGGTTTATTGCCAAAAGCATAGGACGCCGTGGATATATGAACTATAATAACGGCAGTGAAACGAATAAAGCCCTCTCGGATTATCAAAAGAAAATGATTGATGCCCGTATTCGTCAGCAGATTAATGATAAAAGTTCTGTCGATTTGCATGTATTCCATAAAAGTTTTTCCAGCAGTTATGCGAAATTTAAATCCCCGATGAAACCTTCTGCAAACACCCATCATTTTATACAGGATGGTATGAATGGAGTAGACCGCTTGTATAACAATGTTGCCGTGACATATCATTTTAATGAAGATACAGATATGCCGGGCTTCCTGCGGTATTATAATGATTATACGACTACGGATTGGGACGGCCGCTATTCGGCACGGACACAGGGCGTACAACTGGAAAAAGGCTGGCATGTCGGATATCATCGCATTACAGCCGGGTTGGAATGGACAAAAGATGAAGGCTCCAACGCCAGTGCTGGGTATGGCGATGCCAAAAGCCGCACGAACCGAGCCGCATATGTGGAAGATGCCATGCAGCTTGGCAAATGGACGGTAACACCGGGTGTTCGTTATGACCATAACAGTGACTATGGCACGCATACGACACCGCGCATTGCCGTAAACTATAAAGCCAACGATGCGTTTAATGTCTACGGCAACTGGGGACGTGTCTTCAATGCGCCGCGCTTCAATGATTTGTATTATTATAAACAAAGCAAATATAAAGGAAAGCCTTCTATTTCAAGAGGATCGCTGGATATCTTAGCAGAAACAGGGTATACACAGACGTTGGGATTTACGTATCAGGCAGATGCCAAGACGTTGTTTGATGTCAGTGTATTCCGTAATGCCTTGGATAATGCCATTGTTTGGAATCGCAATATAGATAAGGGAGCCTATTATGAATCGGATGTAGCCAATGTCAACCGTGAAGAAAAACGGGGCATGGAAATTACGATGAATAAGACCATCAATGATTCCTGGGATTATTCCTTGGGCTACTCTTATGTTCGTTCCCGTGTCGATAAAGGCGACGGCAAAGGGTTAGTGAAAGATACGACATATAATTCCAATAACCGTCCGAATGGCTATCACATGGGATTGAATTTCCATAATCCTGCATGGACAGCCAGCTTGCTGATGAATGCAGGTACTGGCCGTGATGATTACTATGTAGCCGGTTCGTATGTCACGTGGGATGCCGCTGTCAGCTACAACGCCAATACAAGAACCACGATTTATGCTAAGGTCAACAATCTGACCAACAAAGGCTATGATATGTACTATGGCTGGCCGGAACCGGGACGTTTTTGGCAGTTGGGTGTCAAATACACGTTCTAACAGCAGAAACAATATGACGGCAGGGACGTGTTTTACAGCACGTCCTTCGTATTGATAGGAAGGGCAGGTAACGTATATGAAAAAATGGTTGATGGGAGTATGTCTTTGTATCTGCGTGGCGGCCGTAGGACTTAGCGGCTGTACGCCGCAGAATGCAGCAACGACGGCCAATAGCTCACAAAGCAACGGTGTATATGCTGAGATTACGGATGATGCGGGCCGCACGGTTACGCTCAAAGAAAAACCGCAGCGCGTTGTCGTATTATCGACATCTATTTTGAATTTTGTAGCGGCTGTTGATGGCGATGTAGCAGGCAGAGCAACGGTCAAATCAGAAGACGCGTCGATTGCTGATAAATATAAGAACGTTCCCGATGTCGGGCCGGTATACAATGTCAGTGCGGAAAAAATCATGGAATTAAAACCGGATTTGGTTATTGCCAATGCCAAACAGCATCAAAAACTGATTCCTATTTTGGAACAAAACCATATTCCTGTCATTGCCTTGAAGAGCAAGTCCTATGACGATGTCAAACACAACATGGAAATCATTGGCCAAATTTATGGCAAAGAAGATGCGGCCAAAGCGAAAATCAGTGAAATGGATACCGAAGTGGCAGCTATTGTAGATAAACTGCCGCAGGAAAAGAAAAAAATCGCTATTATTTATGCTACGCCGAGTGCCGTATCGGTACAGCTCCCTAGCAGCATTGCCGGCAATGCTGCAGATATTCTCCATTTTGAAAATGTCGCTTCTGCCGCAGTGCAAGATGCCAAAGGTGCTGAAAAAGTGCCGTACAGTATGGAAGCGTTAGTAGAACAAAATCCGGATATTATTTTCTTTACATCGATGGGACAAAAAGATAAAATAGAGAAAAGAATCCAGGAAGATGTCAAGAGTAATCCGGCTTGGGGAACGCTGCGTGCTGTCCAGGAAGGACACGTATACGTACTGCCGGAAAATTACTTCTTGCTCAATCCGGGATTGGAATATCCAAAAGCCGTAGAGTATATGGCAAAACTTGTATATCCAGAGGTATATAAATGAATCGAATACTAGCGGGAACATCCCGCACGGCTTGGCGATGGGCAATGCTCATCGTTTTTGCTGTATTAGCCCTTTTGGGAATTGCGCTGTCCGTAGGTGCCGGTGCCGCTTCCATCCCGCTGCCGCAGGTGCTGCAGATACTGACCTTTCCGACTGCAGATATGGCAGACCAAATCGTTTGGAATCTGCGGCTGCCCCGTGCCTTGACAGGGGCTATGGTCGGTGCGAATTTGGCCGTAGCCGGAGCGATTTTGCAGGCTGTCATGCGCAATCCGCTGGCGGACCCGCATATTATCGGTATTTCAGCCGGTGCTGGCATTACGGGGATTTTGGTGCTGGTCGTCATGCCCGCATGGATGTATCTGATTACGCCGGTAGCTTTTATCGGCGCCATGACGGCCGCCGTTTTGATTTATGTATTGGCGTGGAAAAACGGCATCAAGCCTGTACGGATTATTTTGGCAGGCGTGGCGGTATCTGCTTTTTTGAGTGCCGGCATTTCCGGTATTCTTATTTTTTACAGTGACAGAGTACATGGTGCGCTCATGTGGATGGTTGGCGGCCTGGCTGCGCGCAGCTGGGATGATGCGACGATGATTGCACCGTATGCAGCGGTCGGCATCGTGCTGGCCCTTTGGGGTTCGTATTATCTCAACATGCTGCAGCTGGGCGATGACATGGCTCGGAGCCTGGGCGTCAATATTGAACGGACGCGTGTCTGTCTGACGGCAGTAGCGGCGCTGTTGGCAGCCAGTGCGGTCAGCGTGGCCGGGCTGCTGGGGTTTGTCGGCTTGATTGTGCCGCATATTGTGCGCCTTTTGGTGGGAACGGATTACCGCTATATTATTCCCGGCTCGGTACTGCTGGGGGCAGCGGTGGTGACACTGAGTGATATTGCGGCGCGGATATTGTTTGCGCCGATAGAACTGCCTGTAGGGCTGATTATGGCCTTTATCGGCGCGCCGTTCTTTTTATTTTTGCTGAGAAGGGAAGTGTAAACTGTGGAGGCAGCCATCCGAGTGGAACATCTTTCCGTTGCAATAGGCAAAAAGGAAATTCTTCACGATATTCATATAGAAATCCCCAAAGGCCGCATCGTGTCTATTATTGGCCCGAACGGCTGCGGCAAAAGTACGCTGCTGAAGGCTATGAGCCGCATGCTTCAGCCCAAAGAAGGACATGTGTATATTGGCGGAAGGGATATACGTTCTTTTGGACGCAAAGAGCTGGCACGGCAGATTGCCGTACTGCCGCAGATTCATCAGGCTCCCAGCGACGTGACGGTAGAGGATTTGGTGCAGATGGGACGCTTTCCTTATCGGACGCTGTACCGTTCGTTTTCGGCAGAAGATGCCCGCTATGTCGACAAAGCCTTGTATGCCGTGCAGATGCATACGCGCAAAGCGGAAATGATGCAGCAACTGTCCGGCGGGGAACAGCAGCGTGTTTGGCTGGCCGTACTGCTGGCACAGCGGTCTTCGATTTTGTTTTTGGATGAACCTACGACGTATTTGGATATACAGCATCAATTACGCATGATGAAACTGCTGGGACATATCAATGAAAAACTGGGACTGACTATTGTCATTGTACTGCACGACATGAATCAAGCCCTGCAGTATACAAATTATGTCATCGCCATGAATGAAGGCCGCATCGTTGCTGCTGGACAGCCGCAAGACGTGATTACGCCGCAGCTGATACAAAGGGTGTTTCATGTCCATGCCGATATACTGACGACGCAAAGCGGACAACAGGCGATTGTGCCGGTAGGCTTGGAGAAGGAGGGACAGTATGGACGCCTTCACCATAAAAGACGGTAAAAAGCTGCGGTGCGGCTATACGACTGGGACGTGTGCAGCAGCAGCCTCTAAAGCGGCCGCTGTCATGACCCTGACAGACCGGACGATATCGACCGTGACAGTGAAAACTCCGAAGGGAATTATCTTGTCGCTGGAACTGGAAGATATTTCTCTGCAGCCGCATGCCGTATCCTGTGCCGTGCGCAAGGATGCCGGCGATGACCCAGATATTACCAACGGCATGTTGGTATACAGCACGGTAGAACGGATAGACAGGGGCATAGAAATCCGCGGCGGCCGCGGTGTAGGCCGAGTTACCAAAGCAGGATTGGCGTGCCGTCCCGGCGATTGGGCTATCAATCCGACGCCGCGCCGCATGATACGGGAGGCATTGCAGGAAACAGCTGCCAGCTTGGGCTATACAGGCGGCTTTCGTGTTACGATTTCACTGCCTGACGGCGAAGAACTGGCCAAGAAAACGTTCAATCCTCGGTTGGGCATCGAAGGCGGCTTATCTATTTTGGGCACGTCCGGGATTGTAGAGCCCATGAGCGAACAGGCCCTTGTCGATACGATTCATACAGAAATGGATGCACGGCGCGCCGCCGGAAATACGCATCTCTTAGCTTTTTTTGGCAACTACGGCGTGGATTTCAGCCGGGATACGCTGCATCTGGACGTGTCACAGCGCGTGACAATTAGCAACTACGTCGGTGAAATGCTGGATTATGCCGTGTATAAGGGATTTCATGACGTACTGCTTATCGGACATATCGGCAAGCTTGTCAAGGTAGGACAAGGCATTATGAATACGCATTCCCGCTGTGCCGACGGCAGGACGACGCTGCTGGCCTTGACGGCTATGCTCCAGGGTGCAGATGCGGCTGTAGGGAAGGCCGTGTATGACAGCATTACAACAGATGAAGCCCTGCGGATTTTACAGGAACATCAGTTGTTGGAATCCGTTATGGCTGCTGTTTGTGATAAAATAGAATATTATATGAATCAGCGCGTGCATCAGCAGTTAGTGACAGGTGCCGTTATTTTTTCCAACGTCTATGGCGTACTGGGATATACGTCACAGGCAAAACAGTTAATCACGTATCAACAACACAGGGAGGACCACCGATGAAAGGAACATTGTACTGCATAGGCGTAGGCCCGGGAGATCCGGAACTGCTTACGATCAAAGCTGTCAAGCGGATTCGAAACTGCCCGGTTTTGGCAGTCCCGCAGGGACATACCGGCGTGACGACGGCTAAAGATATTTTACTGCGGGCCATAGAAAACGGCGCGGCTGTTGAACTGCAGGATAAATTGATTTTAACTGTCGATTTTCCCATGACACGAGATGCGGCCGTCTTGGAAGAAGCCCATGCAGCCGGGGCGGCAGCCATTGAAGCCCAGCTGCAGCAGGGACGTGATGTGGCCCTCATTACCTTGGGCTGCCCGACGGTATATGCGTCGAGTATTTACGTGCATCGCCGGATTCATGACGATGGCTATGCGACGGAAATCATTCCAGGCGTGACGAGTTTTTGCGCAGCAGCGGCCAGACTGCAGCAGCCTCTTTGTGAGCAAAACGAACCGCTGACGATTATTCCGGGCGGCCGCAGTGATAGAAAGGCTTTATTATCTGCACCGGGCAGCAAAATTATCATGAAGCCGTCCGGCTCGTTTGCTTCTTTAAAACAAGAGCTGCAGGACACGCAGCAGCTGGCAGATACGGCCATGGTAGAACGCTGCGGCCTGCCGGGAGAAACAATCTATCGTTCATTGGATGATGTAGAATGTACAGCATATTTTTCTGTACTTCTTGTCAAAGATAAGAGAGAAATATAGAAATAGGATTTTAAAATTTTTGTTGTCAGGACATGGATAGCAGACGTTTGGACGGCGTTTGCTATGATGTCGTCAGAAAGCAGGTATAACATGGTTTATTTTGTAGGCGCAGGTCCCGGTGCCGTCGATTTGATTACTGTCAGGGGCAAACATCTTTTAGAAACTGCCGATGTCATTATTTATGCCGGTTCGCTGGTCAATCCGCAGCTGTTGGACTATGCCCGGCCGGCTTGCCGCATCTATGACAGTGCCGGCATGACGCTGGAAGAAGTCATTGCCGTCATAGAAGAAGCACAGCGGCAGGGACAGATGGTAGTGCGTCTTCATACGGGAGATCCGTCTATTTTCGGAGCCATTCGGGAACAGATGGATATTTTGCAGGAAAAACAGATTCACTTTGAAGTCGTACCGGGCGTCAGCTCGTTTTGTGCAGCAGCCGCCGCCGTGCAGGCAGAATATACGCTGCCTCATGTCAGCCAGTCCGTGATTATTACGCGCATGGAAGGCAGAACGCCTGTGCCGGACAAACAAAAGATTGCGGACTACGCAGCCCACGGCGCGACCATGGTTATTTTTTTGAGTGCCAGTTTGCTGGAACAACTGCAGACTGAACTCATGCGGGGCGGCTGCAGCGGCCAAACACCGGCAGCGATTGTCTACAAAGCATCGTGGCCGGAAGAACAGGTATACCGCTGTACGGTAGACACGCTGGCACAGACGGCAGCTGCTCATCATATTGATAAAACAGCACTTATTTTGGTAGGTTCGT
The DNA here is from genome assembly GCA_963655305.1 of bacterium. Taxonomy (GTDB): domain Bacteria; phylum Bacillota; class Negativicutes; order Veillonellales; family Megasphaeraceae; genus Megasphaera. The sequence continues at coordinate 58,596 of CAVKEA010000003.1, read as the reverse complement.
TTTTAGGCTCTTCGTATGAAAGAAGTTTGCTCTACCATCCGGCCTTTACCCATGGATACCGGCAGGCAGAACCGGAAACACAGACCTACCCGGACAAAAAATAACGCAGATTTGCCTAGTTAAGGGGGAATCCATATGAAAGCCTTTATTTTTTCGTTTACAACAGCAGGTACGCAGCTAGGATTGCGCATCGGGACATATTTAGCGGCACAGAAATGGGATGTCGCCAACGAAACCCTGCCCAAGCTGCTTCATTTGGATACGCGGCTGCAGGCCTTTCCGCTCAATCTGCAGGAAGCCGTGCGGCTGGCTATGAAAGAAGCCCAGGCGCTTATCTTTGTGGGAGCGGCGGCGATTGCTATACGGATGACGGCGCCGCATTTGCGGGGCAAAGAAAAAGATCCGGCTGTATTGGTCATTGATGAAAAAGGGCAGTTTGTGATTCCCCTGCTGGCCGGTCATATAGGCGGTGCCAACGGACTGGCACGCATGCTGGCAGCGATGCTGCACGGCCAAGCTGTCATTACGACGGCAACGGATGTCAATGATTTGTTTGCTGTCGATGAATGGGCTGCCCGCCAGGGGCTTCATTTATCATCCTTGCAAGATGCCAAGCAGTTTGCTGCAGAATTGCTGGAACGGGGTCAAGCCGGTCTGTACAGCGAATTTCCTGTTGGCGGCGAGATGCCGGCAGGCCTGATACGAGCCAAAGAAGGACCTGTCGGCGTGGCCGTTACGGTCCGTGAAGACTGTCATCCCTTTACAAGGACGATTACGGCATATCCTGTGATTCTGCATATTGGCATTGGCTGCAAGCGGGGCACCAGCCGGGAACAAATTGCCCAGCGCGTCGAAGAAGATATGAAGCAGATACATGTCAGCTGGCATGCTGTGGCCGATATCAGCACAATTGATATTAAGAAAACGGAAGCAGGACTGACTGCCTTTGCAGAACAACATCATCTGCCGATTCAGTATTATACCGTACGGCAGCTCAATGATGCGCCGGGGACGTTTATGTCGTCGGATTTTGTCCGCCGCGTCATAGGCACGGACAATGTATGCGAACGGGCTGCCGTATTGGCTAGTCACGGCGGAACGCTGCTGCTGCAAAAATCAGGAAAAGACGGCGTGACTGTCGCCATTGCCTGTGAAACATATACGGTGACATTTGACAAAAAGAGGTAATACATATATGAAGCATAGGATTTACGTAGTAGGCATTGGCCCGGGAAAACAAGCAGGCATGACCATTGAAGCACAGCACGTATTGGAGCAGTGTGACTGCATTGTGGGCTACAACACCTATATTAAACTGATTGAAGACCAATTTTCTCATAAAGAACTGCTCATGACAGGCATGAAGAAAGAAGTAGACCGCTGCCGCCTAGTACTGGAAAAAGCGCGGGAAGGCAAAACGACAGCGATTATTTCCAGCGGTGATGCCGGCGTGTACGGCATGGCAGGCATTATGCATGAAGTAGCTGCCGGATGTGATGATGTAGAAATCACTGTCATTGCCGGCGTGACTGCGGCCTGCTCGGGCGCTGCTCTCCTCGGTGCCCCGCTGGTCAGTGACTTTTGCTTGATTTCCCTGAGCGATTTATTGACGCCGTGGGAAACGATAGAAAACCGCCTGGATTGTGCCGCTGCCGGTGATTTTGTCATTTGTCTGTATAATCCGTCGAGCAAAAAGCGGGCTGACTATTTGGAAAAAGCATGTGATATTATTCTGCGGCATCAGTCGGCCAGCACGCCGGCAGGCATTGTTCATCACATTGGCAGAGACGGTGAAACAGCAGAAATTACGACGTTGGGGCATTTGCGCAAAATGCAGGCCGATATGTTTTCTACCGTCTTTATCGGCAACAGCCAGACGAAAGTACTGGACGGCAAACTGGTTACGCCGCGGGGGTATACGGTATGAAACGGGCTGTCTGGATTGTCGGCGGCACGACGGAAGGCCGGCTGCTGACTACCTATATCAGCCAGTTTGACGTATCGCTGTATGTATCCGTGGCAACGGCGTACGGTGCGTCTTTGCTGCCGAAACAGGAAAATATTACTGTCTATGCGAAGCGGATGGAAGAAGCGGAAATGGAAGCTTTTCTGCAGCAGCAGAACATCCAACTAGTGATTGATGCGACCCATCCGTACGCAACGGCTGTCACGGCGCATGTACAGGCGGCCTGTGCGGCGCAAAAGATTGTCTATTGGCGTGTCGTACGGCCTGAAGATACGTATGCAGACTGCGTAACCGTCGATACGATGGAAGAAGCCGTCGATGTCCTAAGTCATACGACAGGAACGATTTTTTTGACGACAGGCAGCAAAAACTTGGATGTATTTACGCAGATACCGGAGTATACAGAGCGAATATATGCCCGTATTCTGCCGACGAGGATGTCATTGGAACGGGCATTGGACTTGGGATATGAACCTTCTCATCTGATTTGTATGCAGGGGCCTTTTTCTGTACCGCTTAATACAGCCATGTTTTCTCAGTATCACGCGGCCTATGTCGTGACCAAAGATTCCGGCAAGCCGGGCGGTTTTTCAGAAAAAGTCACAGCAGCCCGCAATGCTGGTGCTACGCTTATTGTCATCAAACGGCGGACGGAGCAGGGCAATTCTCTGGAAGATATCAAACAGGCATTTCAGCGATGGTACAAGGAGTGATTATATCATGCATGTCTATATCATTGGCATAGGGCCGGGCCATCCGGACTTGCTCACCATAGAAGCGAAAAAGGCGATTGCAGAAAGCAGCATCCTCGTCGGGGACAAACGCATGCTGCAGTTTTGGGACACTGCAGAAAAGGAAATACATGAAACGTACAAGCCATCAGAAATCCGCCGTATTGCCGCATCCCATGCCGCTGAGACGGACAAGATGGCAGTTCTCGTATCCGGTGATGTCGGCTTTTTTAGTTTGGCAGAACTGCTGTGCGATATTCCCGGCTGCATAGTTACGCGGATTCCTGGTATCAGCAGCCTGGTGTATTTTGCAGCCAAACTGCAGATTCCTTGGCAGGATGCTTATATTATCAGCCGGCATGGACGCCAGGCGCCGCTGGTCTGGGCCGTGCAGTGCCATCCTAAAGTATTTTGCTTGACCGGCGGCGAAGATTCCGTGTCGGCATTGTGTCAGGAACTTTGCCGTTATGGACTGCAGAAGGTATACGTGCAGGCTGGCATCGATTTGTCGTATCCGCAGGAACGCATTGTTTCCGGTACTGCCGCACAGCTGGCACAGCAGAAACTGCAGGGGCTGGCTGTCATGATGATACAAAATGACCGGGCCATACGCCGGCCGCTGCCGCTTCATGGGCTCGATGACAGCCGTTTTCTGCGGGGCCGTGCGCCCATGACGAAGCAGGAAGTCCGCTGTATAGCCCTATCCAAGCTGCAACCGCAGCCTGACGATACCATCTATGACGTAGGTGCCGGTACGGGTTCTTGTTCCATCGAGCTGGCCCTGCAGGTGCCGTGGGGCCATGTCTATGCCATGGAAATCAACCAAGAGGCCCTGCAGGTGCTGCAGCAAAACAAAGAACAATTTGCCGTCAGCCAACTGACTATCGTACCAGGCGATGCGGCTGAAACGATACAGGATTTGCCTGTGCCGCAGCGGGTCTTTATTGGCGGCACCAAAGGCAAACTGGAACCTATTTTAGATAGGATTTACAAAAAAAATCCCTGCTGCGTCGTCGTGATGACGGCCATTACAGTAGAAACGTTGGCAGCCGTGACGGCATATTATGCCCGACAAGCAGGGTACACGCTGGATATTACCCAGGTCAGCATTGCCAAAAGCAAAGCCGTAGGCACGTATCATATGATGATGGGACAAAACCCGATTTATATTTTGTCTGCGTACCCAAAGGAGAAAATCTAAATGAAACAAGCAGTGATTCCACGCGTACTTATCGCGGCTCCGTGCAGCGGCAGCGGCAAGACGACGATTGTCTGTGCCTTGCTGCGTGCTTGGCAGCGGCAGCATCTTCATGCTGAAGCGTTTAAAAACGGTCCCGATTATATTGATCCGATGTTTCACTCTCAAGTGCTGCATACGCCGTCGCACAATTTGGATTTATTTCTGTTGGGGCGTGGGCATAGGGGAGAAGTCAATGTGAAATATCTCCTGGCGTCGCATGTAAAACAAGCAGACATCGCCGTATTGGAAGGGGCTATGGGATACTATGACGGCATTGGCACGACGAGTGAAGCCAGTGCTTACGATTTGGCGCGGGCCACTCAAACACCGGTTGTTCTTGTCGTTGACGGACGGGGAGCGGCCCTTTCTTTGGGAGCGCAGATTCGCGGCATGGCTCAATTTTATGAGCCCAGTCATATTGCCGGTTTTATCGTAAACCATGTCAATGCCATGGTGTATGCCTATTTTCAATCGGCTTGGGAAAAAGCGGCCGGTATTCCTGCCTTGGGGTATTTCCCGGATATGCCGGCATGCCGCTTTTCCAGCCGTCATTTAGGATTGATTACAGCGTCAGAAATTGCCGATCTGCAGGAAAAAATCGATACGCTGGCGGCAACGGCGGAAAAGACGCTGGATATCCCCAGCATCATGGCGATAGCCCGTCAGGCACCGCCGCTTGCCTATGAAGAACCTCACTTTGCAAACATTGCCTCTGTTCGTATTGCCGTTGCCCGTGATGAAGCATTCTGCTTTTATTATGAAGACAGCCTGCATGTACTGGAACAGTTGGGAGCCGAACTGGTCTTTTTCAGTCCCCTTCATGATGCGTCACTGCCGCCTTGTGACGGACTGTATATTGGCGGCGGCTATCCGGAATTATATGCCGAAATATGGGCTGCCAACCATACGATGAAACGGCAGATTTTTCAAGCGGTACGTCAAGGCTGTCCTTGTCTTGCCGAATGCGGCGGCTTCATGTATATGCTGCAGGCGTTTTGCGATGATGCCAACTCGTATGCCGGCGTAGGAAGCATTGCCGGCACATCCCATATGACCCAGCGGCTGCAGCGGTTTGGCTACGTGACGCTGACGGCGCAGGAAGACACCATGCTTTGCCGTGCTGGCGAAACGATTCAAGCTCATGAATTTCACTATTCAGACAGCACCAACAACGGCACAGCATTTCTTGCTGCCAAGGCCCAGGGAAAACGCAGTTGGTCCTGCATCCACAGTCAGGGACGCCTGTTGGCAGGATATCCGCATTTTCATTTTTTAGGCAATCCAGCATGGGCACGGCGTTTTGTGGCGCAGTGTGATGCCTATAGAAAGGAACATCAGCATGAAAATTGAACATATTTTGCCGGCAGACATAGAAAAACGGAGCATGGAAATCATCGAAGATGAATTAGGCGAAATCCAGCTGCCGGCGGCAGAAAAAAATATTATCAAGCGCGTTATTCATACAAGTGCCGATTTTGAATATGCCCGTACGCTGCGCTTCAGCCCGGATGCGGTGGCTAAAGGATTAGCGGCCCTGCGGCAGGGATGCACGATTGTCACTGATACTAACATGGCCTACATGGGTATCAGCCAGCGGGGCTTGGAAACACTGCACAGCACGAAAGTCTGCTTTATGGCTGACGCAGACGTAGCTCAAATTGCCAAAGCGCAGGGAAGCACACGAGCTGTGGCCTGCATGGATAAAGCCTGTGCCATTCGCGGCCCCTTGATTATTGCTGTCGGCAACGCACCGACAGCACTGCTGCGGCTTGACGAATTAATCCGGGCAGGGAAAATACATCCAGATCTTATCATTGGCGTACCCGTAGGATTTGTCAATGTCGTCTACGCCAAAGAAATTATCATGCAGTCCGGCGTCCCCTATATCGTAGCCAAAGGCCGCAAAGGCGGCAGTACGATTGCTGCGGCCATTTGCAACGCTTTAATTTACACATTGACTCGGAAAAAAGCATAATAAGGTAAGAATAATATATATAACGCGTATGTTCTATGACAGGAAGATACGCGTTTTTATTTCCGTTCATTGGTATATATCATCTATTATTTTGATTTATACGACACTTTTTTTGCATATACGGGTATAAAAAACACGTGCCAATCTAGCAAAACAGCCATTTTCAGCGGTACCAACTTTGCGATGTAACGCGTTACCTTTATAGATAAGAATAAGAAGAGATAAGAAAAGAGAAGAAAAAATATATAGGTTTTATTTTTACCCAAGTATATGTGACGTACTTTTTCTTTCTTTTTGATATAACCTATGGTACAATAAAAAAAGAGATAGTCCGATGGTGGTACATCGGCTCTCCTCTTGTCTTTTGATGTTGAAGAAGGCCGTGTACCGCAAGGTATGCGGTTTTTTTCAATTTATGTAAGAGTAGATTACTTACGTACTGAAATAATCAGCACAACTAATGCAGCAAAAGCTATCATCAAAGATAATGCTTCGTATACACTCATGCTGATCACCTCGCTCTCGCAAGGAAAACCGAATACATCGAACTACCTCATACATAGTTTAGCAAATTTATGTTCGGATCGCAAGAGACAGAGGCGCCATGGTTGTGTGCTGGTATGCATACATACATTCATGGTTCTTTTTTGTCTTATGGCATGAATAAAAAAGCGCGTATGTTCCTTTGGCGGGAATATACGCGCTTTATGTATGATGTGTTTCTATTAAAATAAATCTTTTCGCCACAGCATGGCAATCGCTGCTAGGGCGCAAATGAGAGCGAGAATAATGATATAGAAAAAGCCCATGGCGTTTTCTTGGAAGGGAACGGGGACATTGACGCCCCATAAGCTGAAGATGATGGTTGGCACGGCCAGGATAATCGTGATGGATGCTAAGAATTTCATGACCAAGTTGAGGTTGTTGGAGATGATGGAAGCAAATGTATCGGACATGCTCATGAGAATGTTGGAATACATTTCTACCATTTCAATAGCCTGCTTGTTTTCGATGATGACATCTTCCAGCAAATCTTCGTCTTCTTCATACATTTTCAGCAGATGATGCAGGGAGGTGTTGCGCCGCAGCCGCATCAGGCGTTCCATAACGATACCGTTGCTGCGCAGTGCAGAGGTGAAGTACGTCAACGATTTCTGTAATTCCAAGAGCATGAAAAATTCTTTGTTGCGCATGGAATGCCGCAGGATTTCTTCGATATCGTCCGTACGGCGGTTGATTTGCATCAAATACCGCAGGAAAAGCGTGGCGCTGCGGTAGAGAATTTGAAACAGAAATCGTGTTTTTTTGAACGTATAAAATAAAGGATATTTGTTTTGTGTAAAAGCCCGCATGACTTCCGTTGCCTGAATGCACAGGGTAATGATAAAGTCAGGCGTAATAAAAATGCCCAGCGGCAGTGTATCATAGCTGTCTGTTTCTAATATAATAGGAATATTAATGACGACAAATATATAATTATCTTCTAATTCAACGTGAGAACGTTCTTCTGTATCCAGCGCGGTCTTCAGGACGTCAGTTGGGATTTCGGTGACCATAGATACGAGCTGTAAATCTTCTGAATCAGGATTTACAACGTTGATCCATGACCCTTTTTCGGCAGAAGCCAAGGAAATATTGTCTTCCAAATGGCCATTGCTGTGTTTGTAAACTTGAATCATTCCGTTTCTCCGTTTCCTCTTAGTTTTGCGGGCTGTAACCCTAAATTCTAATATAAGCATAAATGGGAATCTCGTCAAGTGAAATACGAAATTTTACGAATTTTGCTTGTAAATTTATCGTAAAAAAGAAGCGCGGCGAGGGATGTTTCGACGTTCTTTCTGAGAAATCTTTTATAAATAAAGGGAATTTGCTATAATAAAGTGTATTTAGGGTATAGAACAGCCAAGGATGTAACCAGGGGGAAATACGCGGTGCAGCGATAGGGAGTGCAGAGGAGGATTATATTGTGTTAGGTGTGCTGATGAATGGGATTGCGGCGTTTGCCGGCGCTGTATTGGGCGTATTGCTGAAAAAAGGAATTCCGGAACGGATTACAAAGTCGTTGTTTGCGGCCATTGCCTTGTGTGTCTGCATCATGGGCGTGCAGGGCGCCATCAAAACGGAAAATTTGCTGCTGCTTTTGGCATCGATGACTGTCGGAACCTTGATAGGGACTGTACTGCAGTTGGAAGAGCGTATGCATCGCAGCGGGGAGTGGCTGAAACGTAAGCTGGGCGCAGGCAGCGATTCACGATTTGTCCAGGGATTTGTCGTCGTTACGATTATACAAGTCGTAGGCGCCATGTCTATTTTAGGCCCTGTACAGGCCGCTTTGCTGGGCGACTATTCACTGCTGTATTTTAAAGCCGTACTGGATGGCGTGGCTTCCATTATTTTTGGCGCGATTTATGGCATCGCTACCTTGCCGGTGTGTATTGTAATCGTTGTCTATGAAATGATTTTTTTTGTATTGGCCAATATGGTTTCTCCGCTGATGACACCGGATGTCATTCGAGAACTCAATGCCGTAGGCAGTGTCATGATTTTGGCCATTTCTTTGAATATGCTGGGCATAACGAAACTAAAAGTTGCCGATTATTTACCGGCTCTTTTTATACCTATTATATATTATCATCTCCTGGCGGGATGGTTATAAGATTTTCCGTGAAAGAGGAATGAACTATTGCAACTTTTGAAAATGGAGCTGCGGGGATTTAAGTCCTTTGCAGATAAGACAACCCTTACATTTGACAAAGGGATTACGGCGATTGTCGGTCCCAACGGCAGCGGGAAAAGCAATATTTCGGATGCTGTCCGCTGGGTTATGGGCGAACAGAATGTCCGGCAGCTTCGCGGGCAGAAAGCAGAAGATATTATTTTTGCCGGCACAGAAAAACGACAGCCCCAAGGCGCAGCGGAAGTGTCGCTGTATTTTGACAACAGTGACCATGCGCTGGATTTGGATTTTTCTGAAGTCGCTGTCACGCGCCGGTTGTTTCGCTCTGGCGAAAGTGAATTTTATATCAACAAACGGCCGTGCCGCCTCAAAGATATTCACATGCTCTTTGCTTCTACCGGCATCGGACAGGATTCGATGGCTGTCATCGGACAGAACCGGGTAGACCGGATTCTCAACAGCAAACCGGAAGAACGGCGCGTTATTTTTGAAGAAGTAGCCGGTATCAGCCGGTATAAAGGCCGCAAGCAGGACGGACTGCGCAAAATCGCAGAAACAGAACGCAATCTGGAACGGATTCAAGATATGATGAGCATGCTGGCAGACCGCATGGAGCCGCTGGCTGCACAGGCACAAAAAGTAAAACAGTTCCGGGCGTTGGACAGTGAGCGTATTTCCTATGAAGGTACGCTGACGCTGCAGGAACTGCGCAACTGCGAACGGCTGCTGTCCAAGGCGGAAAATTACCGCCTGGCTGCCTTGGCAGAACAAACTGCCGCAGAAAAAGAACTGGCCGCCATCGAGTCGCAGCGGCAGGAACTGCTGCAGACGATGGAAAAAGAAGGCGAACGGCTGCGAAATCTGGATGCACAGGCTCTCAACGCGCACAATGAACTGGACAGCATGAAGAGCCGTCATGATGCCTTCATGCAGCGACAGGCCACATTAAAAGAAAATGAAAAAGAATTAGCTGAAGAAAAACAGGTCCTGCAGCAAAAGGCTGTACAGCTAAAAGAGCAGGAAGAGAGTCTGGCAGAACAGCAGCAGCAAAAGAAAACAGAACTGGCTGCTGCAGAAAAAGGACTGGCGCTCACAGAAGTATTGGCAGGCAAGGCAGAGCAGCAAGCTAAGAAAGCCGCGGCTGATTTGGAAGAAGTCACAGCTGCCAATACGGCTCGGCAGCAGCAAGTATTTGTCCTGCAGCGGGACGCCGAAGAACTGCGCCGCCGGTTGCAGGAAAACAACGCAAGGTATGAAGAAGTAAGACAGACGCTGCAGCAGCAGCGGGATGCTTGGAAACAGTCTCTGGCGCGCTGGCAGGATGAAGAAAAAAAATGCCAGGCTATGAAACAAGACGCAAAGGTGTATGAAGCAGAAGCGGCTGCACAGCGGGAAACGCTGAAAACTTGTGAAACCATGATGCGCGAAGCCGAAACGGCATACCGGAATTTGCGGGGAACCGTCGATTCATTGACACAGCGTATTCGCGTGCTGGAAAGCATGGAACAAGAACATGAAGGGGTCGGCCGTCCTGTAAAAACGGTGCTGGATGCGCAGGCTCCCTGGCGTGCCGGTATTTGCGGCGTCGTCGGTGAAGTATGCCAAATCCCGATACCGTATGCCACGGCGTTGGATGTGGCCTTAGGCGCAGCGGCCCGGTATGTCATTACGCAAACAGAAAAAACAGCGAAGGCTGCGATTTTATATCTCAAAGAACGGCATGCCGGCCGGACAACTTTTTTGCCGTTGGATACTATCAAAGAACGGACACGGACGAATGATGAAGAACAAGCGTCTCAGGAAGTGGGCATCTTGGGATTTGCCAATGAGCTCATCACGTATGATGCGGCATATCAGCCTGTGTTTATGTCCCTGTTGGGGAAAACACTGATTGCGGAAACGATGGAAATCGCTTCGGCCGTAGCACGAAAATACCGCCATCGGCTGCGTATCGTCTGCTTGGACGGCACCCAGTTTAATGCCGGCGGTTCGCTGACCGGCGGCAGCATGAAAGCCAAAGAAAGCTCATTGATTAGCCGGCGTGTACTGCTGCAGGAATTAAAAGAAAAAGCAGCGTCCCAGCAAAAACGGATGGAAGAGGCCGTGCGTGTGGGAACTGCAAAACGGCAGGAAGTCGAAGCGGCACGCGCCGCCATGGAAGCAGCAGAAGAAAAGCAGCAGCATAGTACAGTAGAGCTGCAAAAAGGAACATGGCAAATGACAACGGCGCAAAAAGAAGCAAAGCAGCAGGAAGCAGCTTGGCATACGGCAGATAAGCAGTGTGAATCGCTGCTGCAGGTACGGGCTGATATGCAGGCGGAACTGCTGCAGAAAGAACAGGCATTGGCAGCGGTCCAAGCAAGCCCGACAGCCGATACGAATGCCTTGGAAGAAGCCCGCCGCAAGGCCTTGAAAGAAGCCGAATCGTGCCGCAGCATGCTGACAGACGGGCAGATTCATACGGCAACCCTGCGCGAACAGGTACGCCATATCGAAGAACAGCGCGTACAGCACAAACAAAATCAGGCCCAGCACGAGGCGGACTGTGACCGACTGGCACAGCGGGAAGCGGAACTGCAGAAGCGACAGGATGAAACGAAAACCCTGCTGCTTGATTTGGCCGCTAAGATTACGGCCAAAGAAGCGAAAACGCAGACGCACGATACGGCCAAAGAAGCCTTTTATAAAGCCAGAGAAGAAAATTTTAAACGCAATCAGAAACTGGAAGCGGCCGGCAAAGCCCAGCGAGAAACACTGCAGCAGTGCGGCAATCGCGTGCACAGTGCCGACGTGCAGCTGGAAAAATATCATGGGGAAATCCGGCGCAATGAAGAACTGCTGGCCATGCAGGGACTGACGCGCCAAGAAGCCATGGACAGGCGGCGGGACGGCTCGCTGAAAGAACTGCATGAAAAAGTGAAGACGCTGAAGCAGCAGATAGCTAGCTTGGGGCAAATCAATCCCAACGCTGAAGAAGACTATGAGGCAGCTGTCAAGCAGCAGCAGTTTTATGACAGCCAATGTGAAGATTTGCGGGAATCTCGCACAAAACTGGAAGCCATTGTCGCTGAAATCGATGATGCCATGGCCAAACAGTTTCGCCAGGCTTTTCAGGAAATCGGCAAACATTTCCAGCAGATTTTCAGCCGGCTTTTTGGCGGCGGCACGGCGCATGTCGTACTCACCGATACGAAAGATGTTTTGACGGCAGGCGTTGATATCTTCATTCAGCCTCCTGGAAAAAAACAACAGCAGCTGACGTTATTGTCAGGGGGAGAACGAGCTTTGACGGTTATTGCCTTGCTGCTGGCATTTTTGGCGTACCATCCGGCTCCGTTTTGTCTGGTCGATGAAGTGGATGCGGCGTTAGATGAAGCCAACGTAGAACGAATGGCGCGCTATTTAAAAAATTACAGCGGCAATACGCAGTTTATTGTCATTACCCACCGCCGCAAGACGATGGAAGCAGCCAATACGCTGCAGGGCGTGACGATGGAAGAACGAGGCGTATCCCGGCTGTTGACTGTAAAAGTAGATGAATTATTAGAGAAAGGAACTTAACCATGGGATTTTTTTCAAGATTACGCAAAGGTCTGGAAAAGACTAAAAATTCACTGATTCAAAATATTGAAACCGTCGTTCGCGGCTATGCCAAAATCGACGAAGAAATGTATGAAGATTTGGAAGCGATTATGCTGACCGGAGATATCGGTATTGAAACGACGGATTACCTTCTCGGCAAAATCCGCGAAGGCGTCAAATCCAAAGAAATTGAAGACGGCAATGATGTCGTTCCCTATTTGGAAAAATGCATCGTCGCCTTATTGGAAGAAAACAATGAACCGGTACCAGACCGTACAGGCTCTACGGAAGTCATCTTTATTGTCGGCGTCAACGGCGTCGGCAAAACGACGACGATTGGCAAACTGGCTAAATATTATACCCAGCAGGGCAAATCCGTCATGCTGGCGGCTGGAGACACCTTCCGCGCTGCCGCATCGGAACAGCTGACGATTTGGGCGCAGCGCACAGGCGTACCGATTGTCAAACATCAGGAAGGTGCGGATGCGGCAGCTGTTGTCTTTGATGCGACGGCATCGGCTAAAGCGCGCGGCATCGATATCCTTCTTGTCGATACGGCAGGACGGCTGCAGACCAAATCTAACTTAATGGAAGAACTGCGCAAGATGGCCCGCGTCGCTGGCCGCAACATTGAAGGCGCACCGCATGAAACACTGTTGGTACTGGATGCGACGACAGGACAAAACGCCGTCAGCCAGGCCAAGCTGTTTGGCGATGTCGTGCCCCTTACGGGCGTTGTCCTGACCAAACTGGACGGCACGGCCAAAGGCGGCATCATTTTATCTGTCAAACGAGAATTAGGCGTACCGGTACGCTGGGTAGGCGTAGGGGAAGGCGTTGACGATTTGCGCCCCTTTGATGCCGCTCAATTTGCAGATGCCCTGTTTGACAAGAACGTAGAACAGCGGGAACAGGAAGACGATTAGGAGGGAATACAGCAATGTACGTAGGAAATATAAAGCAATGGCAAAAAGAAGCGGCATATCTGCCGTCCAAATTGGCACCATGGATTGAAAAACTGGCGTCGTTGGACATTCAGCATCTTACACCGGGGCGGCATGAGCTGGGAAACGGCAATTACATGAACGTGGATATTGCGGAAACAGCTCCGGCAGCGCAGCGCCTGATGGAAGCCCACCGGGCCTATATTGATATTCAAATGGTCATAGAAGGCAGTGAAATCATCGGATATCAGCCGATTACACATGCCGGCGCAGTCGTAGAAGACCGCAGTGCATCCGATGCGTGGTTTTACAATCCGTCATTGGCAGCGGATACGCAGATTCATATGGGAGAAGGCATCTTTACCGTATTTACACCGGCAGACGGACACCGCTGCTTATGTGCGCCCGACGGTATCGGCCGCCCTATACGGAAAGTAATCATGAAAATTAAAATATAACAAAAAAACAGCAGGATACGGAAGTATATTCCTGGTTTCAGCGGTAAAGAAATATGAGACAACTCAGAGAATCTTTATTGACTTTTCATAGGCAGTATATTAAACTATATCTTGGTACTGAGTTTTCATTTTGAGTTTCTTTACTACGCAATGTATCAATTTTGATTTAGGATGTGTTGAGATGGCAAAAGATATTCGAGAGAAAATTATTAAGGAAGCCCTCCGCGAAATCAATTGCCGCGGTTCAGACTTTCATATGGATGATTTAGCTCGAAATCTCCGCATCAGCAAACGGACGCTGTATGAACATTTTGCGTCCAAGCAGGCTATTATCGAAGAATCCCTTCTTTCTATGATGAATAAAATTCAGGACGAACATCGAAAACTGCTGGCTGATACGGATATGACAACTGAAGAAAAAATTATTAGTTTTTTTAAAGTGAAGTCTAACAACGTCACGGTATTATCAGTGCGGAAAACGACAGACCTGCTGAAAAAAATGCCGGATGTATGTAAAAAATTGGAAGTTGCGCGGAAAGCGGATTGGGATATTTTAGGTCAACTGCTGGATACAGCACAGCAGGAAGACGATTTTAAGCCGTTTGATAAGTTTTTATTGCTTCATATGCTGCACAGTGCAGCCGATGATGTCATTGACTACTTTGATAAAGTAAAACATGATTACTCTTTTCCAGAATACATGGAACGATGTATTTGCGTCATTCTATATGGAATCAAAACAGATAGGGGGCAATTAACGAATGATAAAAAAGCATAAGTTTCTTACCATGGGCGTCACCATATTGACTGTCGCAGCATTGCTGGCCGGTTGTGGTGCACAGAAGGGAACACAAACGGGTGCTGTTTCTGTTAATACGTATAAAGTAGAAGCAGAAGATACGCCGGTCAAGGCGGAATACAGCGGCACTGTCACGGCAACGGATAAAGTACCGGTACGAGCTAAAATCTCCGGCCGCGTCGTGGAAAAATACGTACAGGGCGGTCAGAGCGTCACCGCAGGGCAGCCATTGTTCCGTATAGACAGCCGCAGCTATGATGCGGCACTGCAGGAAGCGAAAGCTACGCAGGCTCAGGCAGCTGCCAACCTTGCCAATGAACAGCTGAATTTGCAGCGGTATCAGGCATTGGCTGCTCAGGACGCGATTTCCGTACAGACCGTAACCAATCAGGAAGCTGCTACACAGCAGCAGCAGGCTGTCTTGGAAGCACGGGAAGCACAAGTGCAGTCAGCACAGGACAATGTCGATGACACGATTGTCTACGCGCCGTTTGACGGCAAATTAAATGTAGATGATGTACCGATTGGTACCTATGTAACGGCTGGTTCTACAGCATTAGTTACGATTTCTTCGACCAATCCGGTATTTGTTGAATTCTCCGTCAGTGAAGCAGAATACCTGCAGATGACGAAAAAAGCACCGGACGCACCGGGAAGCTGGGGCGACCACTTACAGCTCCGTTTGAGCGACGGCACGATGTATGCCTATGAAGGCCATGTAACCCAGGTCAACCACGGCATGGACGGCAACTCCGGCTCTATTATTGTCAAAGCGGTATTTGAAAATCCGGAAAACCTCTTGATTCCGGGCTTGTACGGCACGGTTGTTTCCGATACGCAGGTACAGCAGAAAGCCTTGCTCGTACCGCAGCGCGCTGTACAGCAGACGTTGGGTAAATACTTCATTTCCGTTATTGATGAAAGCGGCCAGGCGCAAAACAAAGAAGTAACGCCGGGACAGAAAGTCGGCAAGTTCTGGATTATCAACAGCGGCTTGAATGACGGTGACTTGATTATTGTTGACGGCTATCAAAAAGCCAATGGCGCAACCTTGGATCAGCACCTGCTTTCTAAAGATGACGTAGAAAACGATACCACGAGCAGTGACGCTGCCAGCCAGTCTAAATAGGGGGCGAGAAGACAGTGATATCTAAATTTTTTATTGACAGGCCGATTTTTGCTATCGTTATATCCCTGATTATTTCTATTTTGGGCGTACTTTCGATAGCAACGCTTCCTGTCGCTAAATATCCAAACGTTACGCCGCCGCAGATCAGCGTATCCGCTACCTATGTAGGGGCCAACGCGGAAGTTATCGGCGATACCGTTGCCAGTGTTATTGAACGGCAGCTGATCGGCGTCGATGATTTGGTAAATATGGAAAGTTCCAGTAACGACTCGGGCCGGTATTCTCTGACCGTACAGTATGAAACGGGTTCCGATGATGATATGGATATGGTCAATACGCAGAACCGTATCAGTCAGGTACAGTCCACGCTGCCGCAGGAAGTTACCCAGACAGGCGTTACGGTACAGAAATCTTCCAGTGGTACAGCTATGGTATTCTCGCTGTATTCTCCAAATGGTTCGTATGATGAAACCTTTATGAAGAACTATGCGACACAGTACTTCATGGATGAATTGAAAGGCGTATCCGGCATCGGCGATGTACAGGAATTTGGTTCTGACTATGCCATGCGTATTTGGATGGATCCCTTAAAAATGAGTGTCCTGAAAGTAACGCCGACGGATATTATTTCTGCCATTCAGACACAGAATACACAGGCTGCTGTTGGTACTGTCGGTTCACAGCCGACACCGTCTGACCAGACGTATCAATATACGCTGCGTGCTGACGGCCGTTTGTCTACAGCCGATGAATTTAAAAAAGTCATTATTCGCACGAATGATGATGGGACGATGGTTCGCGTCGGCGATGTTGCTAAAGTTGAATTGGGCTCTAAGGATTATACCGTTCATGGTTATTTTGGCGGCCAGCCGAGTGCTACCTTTATGATCAGCTTGACTTCGGATGCCAACGCGATGCAGACCGTAAGCAATGCTGCCAAAGTATTAGCTAAGGCAAAAGAATCCTTCCCGTCTGACTTGGATTACAAAATCGTATACGACAGCACGAAATTCGTAAAAGCATCTATCGAAGAAGTTATTATTACATTCGTCGAAGCCCTGCTTTTGGTTGCAGCGATTGTATACTTGTTCCTGCAGAGCGGCCGCTCTACATTAATTCCGCTGCTGGCCGTTCCAGTATCTCTGTTGGGTACATTTGCCTGCTTCAAGGTGCTCGATTTCTCCATTAACACGTTGACATTGTTTGCCATGGTATTGGCTATCGGCCTGCTGGTCGATGATGCTATCGTTGTTATCGAAGCTGTCGAATATGAAATCAAGTACAACAGTAGGTCGCCGCGCGAGGCTACTATTATTGCAATGCAGAATGTACAGGGACCAGTTGTCGGCGTTGCCTGCGTACTGGCGTCCGTATTCGTGCCGGTCGGTTTCCTCAGCGGCATGAGCGGCGTACTGTATCGGCAGTTTGCCTTGACGATTGCCGTATCTGTCGCCATTTCTGCATTTGTAGCCTTGACGCTGACACCGGCTATGTGCGCATCCATTTTGCGCGTGCATAAGCCGACAGAAAATGCCCATGGCCTGTTCAAATTTTTCCAGTGGTTTAATGCGACATTTGATCGTATCGTCAACTGGTACGGCATTCGCTTGGCCTATTTGAACCAGCGCATCAAATGGTGCATCGTGTTCTTGATTATTATTT
Organism: bacterium; assembly: GCA_963655305.1. GTDB lineage: Bacteria > Bacillota > Negativicutes > Veillonellales > Megasphaeraceae > Megasphaera. Next base: position 41,433 of record CAVKEA010000003.1, on the reverse strand, counting down.
CCGGCATTTCCGGATTCTTGTTTACCATTATTCCGACCGGTTTCGTACCGTCTGAAGATAATGGCTTCCTCATGGTCAATACGACACTGCCGGAAGGTACGTCGCAGACAGAAACTAAGAAGATTGTCAATGACCTGGGCAAATGGATTGAATCACAGCCAGGCGTCAAAATGTCCATGAACGTTGTCGGTTTTAGTATGCTTGCCGGCGGTGCCAAATCCAATGGTGCTGTATCCTTCGTTTCCATGAATGATTGGGACGAACGTAAAACAAAAGACTTATCCGTTGATACGCTGGTCGGAAAAGTTATGATGCACGGCATGCAAATGCCGCAGGCTACCGTTGTCGCTATCAACCCGCCGCCAATCGACGGGATGGGCGTATCCTCCGGTTTTACCATGCAGATTGAAGACCGTGGCGGCCACACGACGACCCAGTTAAATGACACGGTACAGAAATTCCTGGCGGCAGCTCGGAAACGTCCGGAAATCGGCTCCATCTATACGGCCTTTTCCAACGATACCCCAGGGTATAAATTGGATATTGACCGCGATAAAGTTGCCCGTGAAGGCGTTTCTCTGAGTTCCGTATATTCTACGCTGCAGGCCTTCTATGGTTCCTATCAGATTAATGATTTCACTATTTTTGGCCGTAACTTTAAAGTTGTTATCCAAGCTTCGCCGGAATACCGCCAGAAGATTGAAGACAACAATAACTTGTATGTACGCAACTCCAAGAATGAATTGGTATCTGTTGCCAACTTTGTTCGACCCAAATCCGTCGGTTCTGCTTCTATTATCAACCGCTTTAACGATTACCCAGCTATCAAAGTCATGGGTTCTCCTGCCAGCGGCGTCAGCTCCGGCGATACGCTGAAAGCGTTGGAAGAAGTAGCCAAAGAAACGTTGGGTGAAGGCTATCAGTATGAATGGTCCGGCATGAGCCGTGAAGAAGTCAAAGCCGGCAACCAGACGATTTATGTCTTTGCTTTGGCATTGCTCTTCGTATTCTTGGTATTGGCTGCCTTGTACGAAAGCTGGAAAGTACCATTTGCCGTACTCTTCAGTGTACCGACAGGCTTGTTTGGCGCGACACTCTTTACGTACATTTTTGACCAGACCAACAACATTTACTTCCAGATTGGTATTTTGGCTGTCATCGGCTTGGCTGCCAAGAACGCCATCTTGATTATTGAATACGCTAAAGTTCGTGTAGATGAACGCGGTATGGATCCCGTATCGGCAGCTATCGAAGCCGCAAAAATCCGTCTGCGTCCTATCATCATGACGTCCCTGGCATTTGTCGTCGGGTCTATCCCGCTGGCAACGGCTACCGGTGCAGGCGCAGCGTCCCGTGTTACCATGGGCATCGCCGTCGTCTTCGGGACATCCATGGCGACTATCTTGGGGGTATTCATCATTCCGATGCTCTTCATTTTAGTAGAAAAACTGGGGCATCGCGGAAGTTATACGAAACAAAAACCTCAAAATATAGGCAGAATGAGTGACATGTAAAACACTGCCATCCGTTCTTGGACCAGTTGCAGATTAATAAAGTGCTGTTTTGCATGCGCGTGTGCGCTGCAGGACAGCACTTTTTGGTTTTTGTAAAAATGGGAGCGTAAAATAGTTTGTAAAAGAGGTGCATTGACAAAATCTTTCATAAAAGTATATACTATGTATATACACAAGGAGGAACAGCACCATGGAAACAACGAGTAAAATTCAAAAGTGGGGAAACTCACATGGGATACGGCTTCCCAAAGTCGTATTGGATGCGGTGCAATGGAAAGAAAATGATACGATAGAAATTATTGAACAAAATGGAAGCCTGATTCTCAAACCGATTGCACCCAAGAGAAAATCTATTGATGAATTGTTTGCCGGGTATCAGGGAGGGTATAAAGCAAAAGAAATAGACTGGGGAGAAAAAGAGGGTAACGAAATATGGTAAAACAAGGCTCTATTATCAAAATAAACTTTAATCCCCAATCAGGACATGAACAGGCAGGGTACCGTCCTGCTGTAGTGATTAGCAACAACACGTTTAATGAAAAAGCCAGGCTAGCGATTGTTTGTCCTATAACGAATACAAAAAATAATTTTCCATTGCATATTCCTCTGGATAACAGAACGATAACAACCGGATGCATCTTATGTGAACATATACGGGCGTTGGACGTTGAATCCAGAGGATACCGAGTAGTGGAGCAGTTGCCGGAAGACCTTTTACAACAAACATTAAACATAGTATTTGCAGAGATTGATACCCCGTAAAACGAGAAGAAGCATGATTTTGCCGTGCTTCTTCTTTTTAGTTGAGAGAGAAACGGCGTTTCACGACTCCTGCTGCTTGATGGTAAGTACGTTGTAAAATGTTGGAGTGCATTTTAAATCATTCCCTAAGGATGGACGAGAGTGAAGGTTTCTTATATTTTTATTATGGAGCCTTTAAAATAAAAAAATTCCAGCGACAGCCAATAGATTCATTAGTCAATCTTATCAAAAAGAGCAGCAAGCAGAATTGATTGACGGCGTGAAAGTCGCTATACTAAGGAGGAACACCTATGAAGTATATGATACGTGAGGAGGCTATGTCACATGGCAGTATTGACTGTATTTTATTCTCGAGCAGATGAAAATTATTTTAATGGGGCGCACAAGTATATTCGCGTAGGCAATACGGAACGGGTTGCGCAGATGGTGGCAGACGTTACGGGTTCGGCATTGTTTAAGATAGAACAAGTCCAACCGTATGCGGCATCGTATGATGCCTGTGTTGCGCAGGCCCGACAGGATTTGAAAAATCAGGCACGGCCGGCATTGAAAGCACTGCCTCAGGATTGGGAACGCTATGATGAAATTTATCTTGGCTATCCGAATTACTGCGGCACGATGCCCATGGCAGTATATACGTTTTTGGAAGCCCTTGATTTTTCCGGCAAGGTCATTCATCCGTTTTGCACGCATGAAGGCAGCGGTTTGTCGCATACCGAAACGGATATTCAAAAAGCTGCGCCGGGAGCACGGGTAACAAAAGGGCTGGCTGTGCATGGCAGTGCCGTTGCAGATGCCAAAGAGGCCGTCAACGCATGGATTGCTTCTTGTAAGTAACAATGATATACGAAAATAAAAAGCTGCAACAAAATGAGAATTTTTAATCCATTTTGTTACAGTTTTTTTACGTGCATCGTTTACAGTAGTATTATTGATTTTCAAACTTCAAACAGGAAACAAGAAACGTTTAAAGGAAAGACAGGGTGCATGAATCGCAAAAAGCGGTATGTTTCAGCTTTTTTATCGAGGTAATATTATACATACCATTCCGGACGGCGGGTGGACAGGTATGGTACCTGTTTTCGCAGCGCGGCGGCATCCGGCAGGTGTATGTCGCAGGAAATGAGCTGTTCTTGATCGTCTGCTTTGACGAGGACGTCGCCTTTGGGGGAGACGACGAGGGATTCGCCGGCAAATTCCATTGCCCCTTCCGTTCCTACACGATTGCACATGGCAATGAAGACTTGGTTCTGCATGGCCTGTACGCGGATTTCCCATTCAAATAGATCCATCGGTTCGGCTTTGGTATTGGCTGTAGGAATCAGAATTAAATCAGCTCCCTTCAGCGTGCATGTGCGGATGCTTTCCGGCAGATGACGGTCGTAGCAAATGACGATGCCTACTTTGCCCCAAGGCGTATCAAACACTTTAAAACCATCATCGGATGGCGTGTAGTAGTCTTGTTCATAAAACTGTTTGGCCTGGGCGATATGGACCATTTTGGCAGAGTCCAGCCATTTCCCTTCCGGCGTCAGCCAAAGCGACGTGTCGTACCGCTTGCCCTGCAGTTCCAAATACAGGTTGGGAGACAGGTAGTAGTGATGCTGTGCCGCTTTTTGGCACAAAGAGGCAATCACAGGGGCGTCCGGCGTCAGACAGTAGGCGTCGGCGTTTTGCTTTTCATATTGAGGAAAGAACGGCGATAATTGAATTTCCGGGAAAAACAACAAGTCGCAGTCCCTGGCTTCATCACAAAAACGCAGTGACTTGGCGGCGTTTTTCTCCATGGTTTTTTCCATAGACAGTTGAGCTAAGGCAAGTTTCATAAAATCCCCCTCTTGGCAGTACCGTGTATTCATTTAAAAATATACGAAAATTTTTGAAAAAAATGAATACTTTCATTATATTCCATGACAGAGAGATACGCAATAAATGTAAGCTAAAAGCAGCCATAAAGAAAAATATTCTTGAATTTTAATCGAATATATTTCCTGTATATGGAAATGCGGGAAAATACGGATGGATGCCGACATGACAGTCCAGCAGTCTGCACGGCGTCGTTTGCTTTGCTGTAAAATATACTATAGTATATAGATGTATATAAGAAATACCTTGAAAGGCTTGTCGGAATAGTGTATGATTTTAAAAGGTTTTATTACAATGTGATACGCAGCGCAGGCAGAAACTGCTTGCTGGAAAGTTAGGATGGAGATATATGCTGGAATTTCCAATTAAACGAACGATTATTATTGATGATACGAAAAAGAAAAAACGAGGCCGTAAGAAAAAAGCAGACGGCGAAAAAATGATCATCAATGGAACGGTGAATCTTCCGGAAAAGAAACCGTTGAAGAAATTAGATCCGCTGCCAAAGAATGCCAAAAATTTGGTCATTGTGGAATCACCGGCCAAAGCGAAGACGATTGAACGCTTTTTGGGTAGTGAATATAAAGTCATGGCCAGCCGCGGCCATTTGCGGGATTTGCCGCGCAATCAGTTTGGCGTGAATATCGAAGATGGGTTTACGCCGTCGTATACCAACATGTGGGACAAACGCAAGCTCATTGAAGAACTGCAAAATGAATATGTCCGTTCTAAAAAAGTATATCTGGCGACTGACCCGGACCGTGAAGGGGAAGCGATTTCCTGGCATTTGGCTCATTTGCTGGAAATGGATCCCAAAGATAAGTGCCGCGTCATGTTTCATGAAATTACAGAAAAAGCGGTGCTTGCCGGCATGCAGGACCCGGAACCGATTGATTTGCAGAAAGTGGATGCCCAGCAGGCACGCCGCGTCCTCGACCGGATTGTCGGGTACAAACTGAGCCCGCTGCTTTGGAAGAAAGTATGCAAGGGCCTCAGTGCCGGCCGTGTACAGTCTGTAGCTGTACGGCTGATTTGTGAACGGGAAGAAGAAATCAAGGCGTTTGTGCCGGAAGAATATTGGACGGTCAGCGGAACGTATAAAACCGAAGACGGCCAAGTGCTGACAACAGAACTAGTCAAAATCCATGGCGAAAAAGCGGCCATTGGCGACGGGGACACAGCGGCCCGGATTGCCGCAGACCTGCAGTGGGAAGCCAACGGGCAGGACGGTCATGCGCCGGACCGGATTACCAAGGTCGAAAAACGCAAGCGCAAACGGCAGCCGCAGCCGCCGTTTACGACTTCGACTATGCAGCAGGAATGCGTCAGCAAATTGAACTTTGGTGCCAAAAAGACGATGATGCTGGCACAGCAGCTGTATGAAGGCCTGGATATCGGAGACCGGGGCCATGTCGGCTTGATTACGTATATGCGTACGGACTCGACGCGTATCAATGACGATATGATACAGGCAGCCAGAGAGTTTGTCACAGCCAACTACGGGGAAGAATATATTCCGCCGAAGCCCAGAGTGTATAAGACAAAACAGTCCAGCCAGGATGCGCATGAAGCCATTCGGCCGACTTCTCTGGAATTGATGCCGTCTGTCGTAGCGCCGTATTTGTCACGCGATCAGCTGCGGCTGTATACGCTGGTATGGAACCGTTTTCTGGCCAGCCAGATGGAAGCCGTCGAAACGGAACACATGGCGATTACGATTGCCTGCGATCCGTATGAACTGCGTGCAGCCGGATATAAAGTACTCTTCAAGGGCTTTACGGAGTTGTACGAAGATGCGAAAAAGGATAAAACGCTCAGCGAACTGCCTCATATTGAAGAAGGAACGCTGGTGCATAACCAAACCGTAGAACCGATTCAGCATTTTACCCAGCCGCCGGCCCGCTATACGGAAGCCAGCCTCATTAAAACGCTGGAAGAAAAGGGCATTGGCCGCCCGAGTACGTATGCGCCGATTATGGATACGATTCAGAATCGAAATTACGTAGAAAAGAAAGATAAACAATTTGTGCCGACGGAATTGGGCGTTGTCATTGTAGATTTGCTGAAGAAATTTTTTGAACGCATTATCAATGTCGGCTTTACGGCACATATGGAAGAAGAACTGGATGCGATTGAACAGGGCAAAGATACGTATACCCATGTCCTTCAGGAATTTTATGATGTCTTTAAGCCGGAAATGGACGTGGCAGAAGAACAAATGGAAAAAGTCACCGTAGCCGGCCAGGATTCCGGCCAGGTGTGCGAACTTTGCGGAGCTCCCATGGTGTATAAGTTTGGCCGTTTTGGCAAATTTTTGGCATGCTCCAACTTCCCGGAATGCCGCAATACCAAAGCGATCGTAGAAGACTTGGGAATTACCTGCCCCAAATGCGGCAAAGGAACGCTGATTAAGAGAAAATCCAAACGGGGCCGTGTATTTTACGGCTGCAGTGAATATCCGGAATGCGATTTTGTCCTGTGGAATCAGCCGGTAGATAAAAAATGCCCGGTATGCGGCAGCATTATGATTGTCAAGCATTATAAAAAAGGACCGGATAAAATCTTCTGCAGTAATGCAGAATGTGAAAACCATAAAAAGGGAGAAGTAGTGAATGAAGAATAGTGTACTTGTCATCGGTGCCGGGCTGGCTGGCTCGGAAGCAGCCTATCAGCTCGTCAAGCGGGGGATTCCCGTAGAGCTTGCAGAAATGCGTCCTGTGAAGTCATCGCCGGCGCACCATACGGATTTGTTTGCAGAATTAGTATGCAGCAACTCGCTGCGGGCAGCGAATGTAGAAAACGCAGTGGGACTCTTGAAGGAAGAAATGCGACGTCTGGGTTCGCTGATTATGGAAGCGGCTGATACGCATCGAGTACCGGCCGGCGGCGCGCTGGCCGTAGACCGCGTTCCGTTCAGCCAGTACATTACGGACGCCCTGCGCCAGCATCCGTTGGTCACTATCCGGCATGAAGAAATCACGACGCTGCCGGATGACCAAATCTGCATTATTGTGACAGGGCCGCTGACCAGCGATGCCTTGGCAGAAACGATCCAAACGATGACAGGCGCAGCGTATTTCCATTTTCATGATGCGGCAGCACCGATTGTCACTATCGAATCGCTGGATATGACGAAAGTGTACCGGGCTGCCCGCTATGGAAAAGGCGGTGCCGATTATCTCAACTGCCCCTTTACAAAAGACGAATACGAAGCCTTTTGGCAGGCACTGACGACGGCAGAATGCGCGCAGCTGCATGAGTTTGAAAAAAACGACAATGTATTTGAAGGCTGCATGCCGATTGAAATCATGGCGTCCCGCGGCATCGATACGATGCGCTTTGGCCCGATGAAGCCGGTAGGATTGGAACTTCCCAGTACGGGAGAACTCCCGTATGCCGTCGTACAGCTTCGCCAGGACAACGGCAGCGCGACGCTCTATAATATCGTCGGTTTTCAGACGCATTTGAAATTCGGCGAACAAAAACGGGTCTTTTCCATGATTCCGGGGCTGGAACATGCCGAATTTGTACGGTATGGCGTCATGCACCGCAATTCCTATATTAATTCCCCGATTTTGCTGGAACCGACACTGCAGTACCGCCGCAACCGCAACGTATTTTTTGCCGGTCAGCTGACTGGTGTCGAAGGATATTTGGAATCAGCGGCCATGGGGTTGCTGGCAGGCATCAATGCGGCGCGCATGCTGCAGGGACAGGACTGCCTGACCTTTTCCAAGCGAACTGCCATGGGCGGCCTGAGCCAGTATATTTCCAGCGGCCCGAATGATCATTTCCAGCCCATGAATATCAACTTTGGCATTATGGAACCCTTGGGAATCAAAAAGCGCATGAAAAAGAAAGAAAAAAATGCTTTGTTGGCAAAACGTGCGTTGGAAGAAATTGACGAAATGAAGGAGAAGATATAGTATGTCTGAATTAATGTCTACAGAATTTCATGCAACGACGATTGTTGCAGTACAAAAAGACGGCAAAACCGCGATTGCCGGTGACGGACAGGTCACGATGGGGAACGCTGTCATCATGAAAGCGACAGCCCAAAAAGTCCGCCGCCTGTATCACGGCAAAATCATCAGCGGCTTTGCCGGCTCTGTAGCAGACGCGTTTACCTTGTTTGACCATTTTGAAGAAAAACTCAACGAATATAACGGCAATCTCGTCCGCAGTGCTGTTGAATTGGCAAAAGACTGGCGGTCCGATAAAATCCTGCACAAACTCGAAGCGTTGCTGCTGGTAGCAGATAGTCAGCGTATTTTGCTGATTTCCGGCAACGGCGAAGTCATTGAACCGGACGACGGCATTTCTGCCATTGGTTCCGGCGGCAATTATGCGTTGGCTTCCGGCCGGGCTCTGCTGCAGAATACAGATTTGTCTGCTCGTGAAATTGCTGAAAAATCACTGCATATCGCGGCCGATATCTGTGTATATACCAACCACAATGTCATCGTAGAAGAAATCTAAGAAGGAAACTGAGGAGAAGAAATGAACGAAGCAGAATTAACACCGAAACAGATTGTAGCTGAATTAAATAAATATATTGTAGGACAAACAGAAGCAAAAAAATCCGTCGCTATTGCCCTGCGCAACCGTTGGAGACGCAAGCATTTGAGTGAAGATATGCAGGATGAAATCATTCCTAAAAATATTTTGCTCATCGGCCCTACCGGCGTAGGCAAAACGGAAATTGCCCGCCGCCTGGCTAAATTGGTCGGTGCGCCTTTTATCAAAGTAGAAGCGACAAAATATACAGAAGTCGGCTATGTCGGCCGTGACGTCGAACAGATTATCCGCGACTTGGTAGCCAATGCCATTCGCATGGTGCAGGAACAAGAAAGCCAGCGGTTTGAAACTAAAGCGGAAGAAGAAGCCAACAAACGGATTTTGCAGGTGTTCTGGCCGAAAAAGACGATCAAAGAAAAAGTAGTCAATCCGATGGAAGCCTTTTTCTCCAGCGATGACGATGATGAAGAAGAACCGCAGAAAGAACAGCCGGCACAGCTCGAAGAAGGTAAATCCGACCGCCGGCAGAAGATGTTTGAAGATATTTGCGCCCACAAAATGGATGAACGGGAAATCGAAGTAGAAGTCAAAGAACAGGAACGAGCTATTCAAGGTATCCTGACAGGCAACTCTACGGAAGAATTGACCAATAACTTCCAGGAAATGCTGGGCAGCATCATGCCGAAAAAGAAAAAGAAAAAGAAGATGACCGTCGCCAAGGCACGGGAAATTTTTAAAGAAGAAGAATTGGAAAAATGCCTGGATATGGATGTCATCGTCGATAAAGCTATTGAAGCTACTGAACAGGCCGGCATTGTGTTTATTGATGAATTTGACAAGATTGCCGAAAAAGGCCGCGGCGGCGGCCCGGATGTATCGCGTGAAGGCGTACAGCGGGATATTCTGCCGATTGTCGAAGGCGCGACAGTCAATACCAAATACGGCCCTGTCAAAACAGACCACATTCTCTTTATCGCAGCTGGCGCGTTCCATGTATCCAAGCCCAGTGATTTGATTCCAGAACTGCAGGGGCGTTTTCCGATCCGCGTAGAACTGCAGTCGCTGACGGTAGAAGATTTCCGCAAGATTTTGACGGAACCCAATCAGTCCCTGGTCAAACAATATACATCCCTGCTGGCAACGGACGGCGTAACGCTCCACTTTACGGATGACGGCATCGACGCGATTGCTGAATATGCCCACCGCGTCAATTTGGAAACAGAAAATATCGGTGCCCGCCGCCTGCATACGATTCTGGAAAAGATACTGGAAGATGTAGCCTATGAAGCACCGGATATAGCCGATAAACAGATCGACGTCAACAAAGACTTTGTCTTCAGCAAATTGGATGATGTTGTTCAGAATGTGGATTTGAGCCACTATATTTTATAAGGGAGATATATGAGACCGTATACGAAATTATATGTAACCCGCAAAGGGGAACTGGCTGCCAAAAGCGGCCATCCCTGGGTATTTGGGGAAGAAGTCACCCGCGTTGACGGGGAATACAAAACGGGCGATATTGTCGATGTCTACAGTGCCAAAGATCGGTACTTGGGTACGGGATTTGCCAATGATATTTCTAAAATCCGCGTACGGATTTTGTCGGATAATGCCAATGACCGCTTTGATGACGCGTTTTGGCAGCGCCGAGTACAGTATGCCCTGGCGTACCGCCGCACTGTCATGGGGCCGAAGGATTTTGCCTGCTGCCGTCTTATTTTTGGCGATGCCGACCAAATGCCGGGACTGACGGTAGACCGTTATAATGATGTCCTCGTAGCGCAGACGCTGTGCTACGGTATGGACCAGGTCAAACCAATTATTTTTAAAGCCTTGGTCGATGAGCTGGCTGCGATGGGAGTCACTATCCGTGGTATTTATGAACGAAATGATGTCAAAGTCCGGGAACTGGACGGCATGGAACAGTACAAAGGCTGGTATCAAGCTGATTTTCTGCCGGCACCGGGCAGTGTGTTGACGACGATTGATGAAAACGGCATCTACTATGAAGTCGATGTGGAAAACGGCCAAAAGACAGGATTCTTTTTGGATCAGAAATACAATCGCCGGGCCGTTGGCAAGATTGCGGCAGGCCGGCACGTATTGGACTGCTTTACGCATACGGGCGCTTTTGCCCTGAATGCTGCCAAAGGCGGCGCTGCTTCGGTAGTTGCCGTCGATATTTCGCAGGAAGCAGTTGATATGACCAACGAAAATATTCAGCGAAACGGGTTGGGTCATATTGTGACAGCCAAACAGGCCAATGTATTTGAATTGTTGACGGAACTTTCAGAAACGAAAAATCATGACTATGATTTTATTATTTTGGACCCACCGGCCTTTACCAAGTCAGGCCGTACAGTACATAATGCCATGCGCGGCTATAAAGAAATCAATCTGAAAGCCATGAAGCTGCTGCCGCGCGGCGGTTATTTGGCAACGTGTTCGTGCTCGCATTTTATGCGCGATGACTTGTTCCGCCGCATGCTGCGGGAAGCGGCCAAAGATGCAGGCGTGCATTTGCGGCAAATCGAAGGACGCCAGCAGTCGCCGGACCATCCGATTTTATGGAATGTACCGGAAACCGATTATTTAAAATTTTATCTGTTTCAAGTCGTTTAAGCATAGGGATTGCAGAAAAAATATGCTATAATAGCACTAATTAAGAAGATGGTTCTACAAGCAAAAAGGGGGAGACGGTATCATGAATTTTAGAAGTACCCGTTCGAATGAATGTGTTTCACCATCCTATGCCCTGCTGCATGGGTTAGCCAAAGACGGCGGTTTATATGTGCCGGAAACATTTCCGGAAAACGTATTGCAGTATAACGAGTTAGCCGGCAAATCCTATCAGGATATTGCTTCTGTCGTCTTATCCTATTTCTTTACGAATTTTACGGATGAAGAACGAAAAAACATGATTGCCGCAGCGTACAACAGCGAAACCTTTCGGGATGAACGGATTGTTCCCCTGCATTCGTTGGATGCAGACGTCAGCATTTCTGAATTATTTCACGGCCGGACATTGGCGTTTAAAGATTTGGCCTTGTCGCTGTTTCCCTATCTGTTGACAGCTGCAAAAAAGCAGGAACAGGAAGACCGGGATATTCTCATCTTGACGGCAACGAGCGGCGATACGGGGAAAGCGGCTCTGGAAGGCTTTAAAGACGTGGACGGTACCAACATTATGGTATTTTATCCCAGCGAAGGGGTCAGCCCGATGCAGAAACAGCAGATGCAGAAGCAGGAAGGCGACAATGTCAACGTATCGGCCATTTACGGCAACTTTGATGATGCACAGAGTTTTCTCAAACGCGTATTTACCAATGAAGAAGTCAACGCCTATGCCAATGACAAAGGCGTGCTGTTTTCCAGTGCCAACTCCATTAACATCGGCCGCCTTTTCCCGCAGATTGCGTACTATGTATCGACGTATGTATCATTGGTCGATAACGGCGCGATTGCTGAAGGGGAACTGTTTGATGTCGTCGTGCCGACAGGCAACTTTGGCAACATCCTGGCCGGCTATTTTGCCAAGAAAATGGGGGTACCGATTGGCAAGCTGATTTGTGCGTCCAATAAAAACAACGTCCTGGCTGATTTCTTTGCGACAGGCGTATATAATATGAACCGTGAATTTTATACGACAGACAGTCCGTCCATGGATATTCTGCTGTCCAGCAACTTTGAACGGTTCCTGTTCTATGCAGCCGGTGAAGATGCCGAAAAAGTAGCAAAATGGGAAACGGATTTGCTGGAAACGGGCCGCATGTCCGTATCGCCGCAGGAATTGGCTGCGCTGACCGAAGAATTTGAAGGCGGCTGGATTGATGATGACGAAACAGAAGCTGTCATCAATCATGTCTATAATGATTTTGGCTATCTGCTGGATCCGCATACGGCAGTTGCTTACGGCGTGTTCATGAACCGGCATAAACAGGGACTGGATGCCGGCCGTCATACCGTGATTATGGCAACGGCGCATCCGTATAAATTCCCGCCGGTCATTTGCAAAGCCTTGGCACTGCAGACATACGAAGATCCCTTTGATATGCTCATGGAAATCGGCAGTGTTACCGGCATGGCGCTGCCCAAACCGCTGGCAGTATTGAAAAACAAACCGGTACGGTTTAGCGATACCATTGAAAAAGAACAGATGAAACAGGCCGTCTTGTCATTTGTAGATGCTATTAGCATGAAGTAATATATAATGAAAGCAGGCACATATCGTGAATAAAGGTGTTATTTATATGATTTTTTCAGCATTGGCGTTCAGTATACAGAATGTCATTGTCAAAGAATTATCGTATACGATGGGAACCGGAGAAATTGGATTTTTCCGTGGATTTTTCAGCGCGGTTTTGATATTGGGACTGATGAAGGCACAGCATATTCATTTTTCTCATTGTGACAGAGGGGCGCTGTGGTTTCGGGGAATCGCCGGCGGTATTGGCATGATTTGTATTTTTTATGCCTTGCGGGGAATGCCTTTGGCTGATGTGTCTATTTTGTCGCAGCTGTCTGCCTTTTTTGTCATGTTGTTTGCAGCTGTATTTCTTAAAGAAGTCTTGCCGAAAGGGGCAGGGCTTCCTTTGCTTGTCATTGTGGCCGGTGCGTGCTTAGTCGTACGGCCCTGGAATTTTGCGTCTTTTAACGTCTATTCCCTGTTTGTACTGGCGCAGGCTGTCTGCGCAGCAGCGGCGTATACGACCATTAGCAAACTGACCGGCTCCGGCAAGCATCATCAGTATGAAATTGTGTTTTATTTCCTCTTTTGCGCAGCCGTCGCCAGTGCGGTGCTCATGGGATTTGATTTTAAAATCCCTGATTTGCGGGAATGGGGACTCTATGGTGTATTGGGAATCGTTACGGTCATCGCGCAGATTTGGATGACGGAAGCGTATGCCAATGCCAATCCTGTCGTCGTCAGCTTTGTCGCGTATATCGGCGTATTCTTTAACGCCTTGTGGGGATTTGTCATTTTCAACGAATTCTTGACGCTCATGACGATCGTCGGCGGGCTTTGCATTGTCGGCGGTTCGATGTATTTGACGAAGCTGAAACATGATGCGGCGGCTGTCAAACCATCTGTAACGGTTCGCAGCATTAAAGGAGATACGAAATAATGAATGGAAAAATGATTTCAGAAACCCATATAAAGATACTCTTTTTCGTTCTCCTGCTAGTCTTGTTGGGCGGCATACATCTTGTACTTCCTGATTTTTACCAAACGGTTTGGGATTTGTCCGTCAGCGGCAACATGGACGGCACGATAGACTATTTGCGCTCTTTTGGTGTCTGGGCCATGGTCGTCAGTATGATTATCGACATCGTCATCAATATTGTCGGATTTTTGCCGTCCATTTTTATTTCTACTGCCAATGGCGTCTTGTTTGGCATTGGCACCGGCACGGCTGTATCCTGGCTGGCTGAAACGATAGGCGTTATTATTAGTTTCTTTTTTATGCGGACGCTGTTTCGCGGCAAAGCGAAACAAGTCATTGAAAAGAGCCGCATGCTCAGCAAGCTGGATGAATACAGTACGCTCAAGGCGATGATTATTGCGCGTGCCGTGCCGTATTCACCGAACGGGCTCGTGACGGCGCTGGGGGCACTCAGCCATATCAGCTATCGGGATTATGCGATTGGCTGTTTGATTGGCAAACTGCCGTCGGTAGCTGTGGAAGTTGTCGTCGGGCATGATGTCGTCATGATGGAAGAACATTCACTGCGGCTGACCATTCTGGTTGTTTTGGTATCTGTTGTCTACGGCGGCTTGTGGTATTGGAACCGGCGCCGCAACGCGAAAAAAGTGCTGATGCAAATGGAAAAGGATATGAAGGATGAAAAAGGACGGTCGTAATTAGGCATTGATACCTCTGGATATGGGATGGATTCCCATGTTTGGAGGTGTTTTTTTGGAGCTTTTTATACGAAAAGGAGAAGATATGGTACGAAGCATGACTTCCGGCAGTCCGATTCGATTGATTTTATCGTTTACGGTGCCGCTTTTAATTGGCAATGTATTTCAACAATTTTATAATATTGCCGACATTATTATCGTCGGCCGCATCATCGGCGTGCATGCGCTGGCATCTGTAGGCGCGGCCGGGCCGCTGTTTATGGCGTTGATCGGCTTGACGATTGGGCTGTCGTCGGGTTTCTCGGTCATTACGGGACAGCGGTTTGGTGCCGGTGATGAAGCAGGCGTGCGCCATTCCGTGGCGATGTCGACGATGCTGGCTGTCGGGATTACGGCTGTGCTGACGACTGCCGCCGTCATTCTCATGCCGCAAATCCTGATGTTGATGAATATTTCTGATGAGCTGTACGCGGACTCGTATCAGTATGTTATCATTATTGCCTACGGCATTATTGCCATGATGATGTACAATCTGCTGTCAGCCATTTGCCGTGCTTTAGGTGACAGCCGGACGCCGCTGTATTTTTTGATGGTGTCTTCCGTGCTGAATGTCGCCTTGGCTCTGCTGTTTATTCAGCAGTTTGGCTGGGGTGTTCCCGGCTCGGCGATTGCGCTGGTCATTGCGCAGGGCATCTCTGCCGTATTGTGCTTTGGCTACATGCTCAAACGGTTTCCCATGCTGCGCCTGACTCGCCGTGACTGGGTATGGGATCGGGCATTTGCCTGGAAGCATTTGCGTTTGGGCCTGCCCATGGCCGCGCAGTTTACGATTATTTCGCTGGGGATTTTGGCGATTCAGTCGATTTGCAATACCTTTGGACCGGAAACGATTGCCGGTTTTGTCTCTGCAACGCGTATTGAACAGCTGGCATTACAGCCCATGGTCTCCTTCGGCATTGCAATGGCCGTCTATTCGGCTCAAAATTTTGGCGCGCGCCGCTATGAACGGATTCGGACCGGTGTCCGCCAATGCTCGCTCGTTTCCTTTGCCTTTTGTGTGTGTGCCATTTTTGCCATGTTGTTTTATGGCCGGGAATTAATTTCCGTCTTTACGAGTGAGCCCGATGAGCTGCTCCTCGACCAGGCCTCGCTGTATTTGCGGATTTCTGTGCCGTTTTATCTCTTTTTGGGGCAGATTTTTGTGTACCGCAACGCCCTGCAGGGCATGGGGATTTCCAGCGTGCCGCTGATCAGCAGTATTATTGAATTGGTGCTGCGCGGCGTGGCGGCTTTTGTGCTGGCAGGCATGTGGGGCTTTTTCGGCATCTGCTGTGCCAGCCCGATTTGCTGGGTTGCCGCCTGCTTGTTTACGACGGGAAGTTATTTCTATGTACGCCGCACGATGAAACGGGCCGGCCAGTAAAAGAGATTGTCAGGCACGGCAATGCATGGTACAATAGCTGTGTTGTGATTGCGTTCGTTTGTTTGCATAGGAGGAAATAATGGCACGGCCTATTGATATATTAAAACAATATTTTGGTTATACTGCGTTTCGGCCTGGCCAGGAAGAAGTCATACAGACACTGCTGCAGGGACAGGACTGCTTGGCTGTTATGCCGACTGGCGCGGGCAAATCTATTTGCTTTCAGATTCCGGCCCTGCTGCTGCCGGGCATTACGATTATTATCTCACCGCTCATTTCACTGATGAAAGATCAGGTCGATGCCTTGATTACCCAGCAGATTCCGGCTACGTATATCAACAGCCAGTGCACGTTTGAAGAAGCGAAACAGCGGTTTGCCGCGATTCGCGCCGGCCGCGTCAAGTTGGTATATGTATCGCCGGAACGGCTGCAGAATGAGTTTTTTGCGTCCTTTATGCAGACGATGCCCATTGCCATGCTGATTATCGATGAAGCCCATTGTGTATCGCAGTGGGGCCATGATTTCCGTCCCAGCTACTGTGCTGTCAAAGACTGGCTGCAGACTTTGCCGTGCCGTCCGATTGTCGGCGCATTTACTGCCACGGCGACGGAAAAAGTAAAACAGGATATGCTGGCACTGCTGGGATTAGAAAATGAACGCATTTTTATTGGCGGCTTTGACCGG
Organism: bacterium; assembly: GCA_963655305.1. GTDB lineage: Bacteria > Bacillota > Negativicutes > Veillonellales > Megasphaeraceae > Megasphaera. The sequence continues at coordinate 24,799 of CAVKEA010000003.1, read as the reverse complement.
CCTAATTTATATTTTCGTGTTGTCGCCAACGCCGATAAACTGCATTTTGTCTTGGCCTATATCCAAAAGCACCGCGGCGAAAGCGGCATTATCTATGCAGCAACGCGGAAGGAAGTAGACCGTGTATATACAGAACTGCACAGCCGGGGACTGCGTGTCGGCCGCTATCATGCCGGCATGAGCGACAGCCAGCGGCAAAAAGCGCAGGATGATTTTACCTATGACAATACCGACATTATGGTAGCCACTAATGCCTTTGGCATGGGGATTGACAAAAGCAACGTCCGCTTTGTCATTCACTATCAGATGCCGAAAAATCTGGAAAGCTATTATCAGGAAGCCGGCCGTGCCGGACGGGACGGCGCACCGGGAGAATGTATTCTGCTGTTTAACCGGCAGGATATTATGATTCAAAAATATTTGATTGAAATATCCGTGCACAATCCGCAGCAGCAGGAAAAAGAACTGCAGATGCTAAGCCGCATGGTGGGCTACTGCGAAAGCCGGCAGTGTCTGCGCCATTATATTTTGACTTATTTTGGCGAACAGCCCGCATGGCAGCGCTGTGAAAACTGCGGCAACTGCGATCAGGAAGTGGTCGAAGAAGACCGCACGCCGGCCGTACGCAACATCTGCCAGTGCGTCGATGAACTAAAAGGGCGGTTTGGCCTGACGATGATTTGCGATATTTTAAAAGGCAGCCAAAATGCGAAAGTCAAACGATACGGCTTTCAGCGCAATACGTCTTTTGGCCTTTTGGGGGATTTTTCAGGCAGTGAGATTCGAGATATGCTGCGCCAGGCGATTGACGACGGTTTTTTGCAGCAGTCCGAAGGGCAGTATCCCGTAGTCAGCCTGACGGCGGCAGGCCGGGATGTGCTGGCAGGCAACAGGCAGGTCGTACAAGAACGGGTGATTGCCCCGGCAGAAGCGGAAGCCGTGTTTTCTAAACCCAAACGCAGCAAGCGCAGCGGCGCTGTCGATGAAGAAGCCCTGCGCCCCTTGTTTGACGCCTTGCGTGCCGCACGCTATGAATTGGCCAAAAAAGAACATATTCCGCCGTTTGTTATTTTCTCCGATGCGACGCTGTGGGAAATGGCCGCGCATCAGCCACAGACGCTGGAAGATATGGCAGCGATCAAAGGTGTCGGCGAATTTAAGTTGAATAAATATGGAAAACGATTTATGGATGTCATTGCAAAAGCAGCAGAAACACAGAGGTGATTTTCATGAGTAAAGCAGATACGCAGTATTTGGATATAGTGGAAAATATTTTAAAAAACGGCTATTATGCCAACAACCGGACGGGAATTCCCACATATAAACTGCCCCATCAAATCATGCAGTTTGACTTGGCTGAAGAATTTCCGATTCTGACGACGAAATTTGTAGCATTTAAGACCGCAGTCAAGGAAATTTTATGGATTTGGCAGCTGCAGAGCAATGACGTACGAGAACTGCAGAAAATGAACTGCCACGTCTGGGACGAATGGATGCGGGAAGACGGTACGATTGGCAAGGCCTATGGCTATCAAATCCGCAAATACAAACAAGTAGATACGCTGCTGCGCACGCTCAAAGAAGACCCGCAAAGCCGCCGTATGATTGTTTCGCTGTGGAATATTGAAGATTTGCCGGATATGGCCCTGCAGCCGTGCGCCTATCAGACGCTGTGGGACGTAACGGACGGACGGCTGAACTGCATGCTCATTCAGCGGAGCGGCGATATGGGATTGGGCGTGCCCTTCAACATGACGCAGTATGCCGTTTTGATTCATTTGATTGCCCAAGCGGCAGGGCTGAAACCCGGCTTGTTTACGCATGTCATCAACAACGCCCATGTGTATGCCAATCATGTGGAAACGCTGAAAACGCAGCTGGCACGCCGCAGTCAGGCACTGCCGGCACCTAAATTGCTCCTCAATCCGGATATTACTAATTTCTATGATTTTACGATTGATGATATCCAGTTGGACCATTATCAGCATTTGGGAAAATTAGCGATGGAGGTGGCCGTATAATGCTTCACATGATAGCGGCAGTCGCCAAAGACGGCGGCATAGGCAAAGACAATCAGCTGTTGTGCCATATTTCAGCGGACCTGAAACGGTTTAAAGCTCTCACGATGGGACATGCCATCATCATGGGCCGCAAAACCTTTGAAAGTCTGCCGGGACTGCTGCCGGGCCGGCAGCATATCGTATTGACGAGCCAGCCGGACTATGAGAAAACCCATCCGGGCATCACCGTATATCACAGCGTTGACGAAGTGTGCGCGCAGCTTGCTGCCGGGCAGGATTATTTTATCATCGGCGGCGCGTCTTTATATACGGTGTTTATGGATAAAGCCGACAGCATGTATTTGACGGAAATCGATGCGTCTTTTCCGGCAGATACGTATTTTCCGCCTATTTCGGCCGAAGATTGGCATGTCACGGAACGGGAACGGCATGACGCAGGTGAACATAATAAATATGCATACGAATTCGTTCGTTATGTAAAAAATGTAAGAAAGTAAGGCGGTTTCAGCATGTCTGCCTTATATAAATTCGGTTGACATTGCTTATCGATTATGGTACACTAACACAAGAGCTAGAAGATAGCTGGAATTGTTTTTTTAGGAGGATTTTGTTATGCACGGTAAAGTAAAATGGTTTAGCGCAGAAAAAGGTTATGGCTTTATTGAAAGAGAAGATGGCGGCGATGTATTTGTACATTTTTCAGCTATCCAGGAAGATGGTTTCAAATCCTTGACTGAAGGTCAGGAAGTTGAATTCGACATCGTTGATGGTGCTCGTGGACCGCAGGCTGCTAACGTAGTCAAAGCGTAAGCAATATAGATCGACCTTTTAAACCGGTAACAGTTGTTGCCGGTTTTTTTTGTACGCATAAAATTAAAATATGATACAATATACCTGTACGATTACTAGCTGAAGCTCACAAAGGAGAAGGTCATGAAAGGGAAGCGCGATATCATAAAACGCAGGATTGAAGCTGCGCAGGGACAGATTCCTGCCGATTTGGTTATCAAAAACTGTCATATTGTCAATGTCTATACACAGATGATAACGGAAGGCGATATTGCCGTTATCGATGGGTATATTGCCGCTGTCGGCGGTTCCTATGAAGGACGGACCGTATGGGACGGCAAGGGGGCCTATGCCGCGCCGGGACTGATTGAAAGTCATATCCATATCGAATCGTCGTATGTCAGTCCCGAAGAGTTCGGCCGCTTGTTGGTCCCTTTGGGTACGACGACGGCGATTGCCGATCCGCATGAAATCGTCAACGTCTGCGGGTTGGACGGGCTGTCCTACATGCTGGAAGCGGCCCAACAGACGGCGATGGATATTCGCTACATGGTACCGTCCTGTGTCCCGGCGACCGATTTTGACCACAGCGGCGCCGTTCTGCATGCGCCGGAGCTGCAAGAACCGCTTCGCAGTCCGGACACATTTGGATTGGGAGAACTGATGAATTATCCTGGCGTGCTGGCAGCAGAAGACGATATCATAGCAAAAATCACAGCCGCGCAGGAAGCCCATAAGGTGATTGACGGTCACAGTCCGGGACTGCATGGAGACGGACTGCAGGCTTACGTCGGCGCCGGTATTGCGACGGACCATGAATGTGCAGATATAGAAGATGTCTGCGAACGCATTGCTGCCGGTATGTACGTCATGCTGCGCAACGGTTCGGCATGTCATGATTTGCCGCGCTTGATACAGGCTGTTACGCCAGCTTCTCTTAGGCGTTTTCTGCTGTGTTCGGATGATTTGCATCCCCATACGATTATGGCAAAAGGCCACTTAAATGAACATCTGCGCCTTTGTGTGCAGCACGGTATCTCGGCTGCAGCGGCGATTACGATGGCCACGCTGAATCCGGCTGAATGCTATCAGCTGACAGACCGGGGCGCGCTGGCACCGGGAAAACGGGCTGACATCGTTTTATTTCAAGACCTGCAGGACTTTAACGCCCAGGCGGTATGGATTGCCGGCAAGCTGGCAGGAAAAGACGGGACATACACGCTGCCTTTTACGCGCAGCGATTACAGCCGTGTCAGCAGTACTGTTCATCTCCGCGATTTTTCGCAAGAAAAGCTGCGTATGCATCTCAAAAACACGCATGTACATACGATTGACATCCTGCCGGGCAGTGTCGTAACGAAAAAAGGCACAGCAGATATTCAGCTTGATGCCCAAGGTGATTTCGTATATAATCCGCAGGAAGACATCGTCAAAGTCGCTGTCGTCGAACGGCATCATGGGACGGGCCATGTGGGCTTGGGACTGCTTCGCGGCTATGGCCTGCAGCAAGGGGCCGTCGCCGTATCGATTGCGCATGATTCCCATAATATTATCACAGCCGGCACGAATACGGCCGATATGGCTGTTGCCGTCAGCGAATTGGAACGGCAAAAAGGCGGCATGGTATTGGTGCTGAATGGCCGCGTCTTAGCGTCGATTCCGCTGCCGATTGCCGGCTTGATGAGTGACCAGAGCGGGGCCTGGGTCGATGCACAGATGGCAGCCTTGTACCAGATTGGACGTCATACCATGGGCATACACGAAGATGTCGATGTCATTATGACGTTATGCTTTATGTCGCTGCCGGTCATTCCCGCCATCAAGCTCATGGATACGGGCTTGTTTGATGTAGAATCTTTTTCGTTTATTTCTATAGAAGCAGACTAGGTGACAGCACATGTCTATACCTGTATACCGACTATATAATGAAAAAAATAACCCGTATAAGCTGGAATTGCGGGCCGGCAGAAACGGCTTATATAAAGAAGTGGCATGGGTTCATATTATGGAAGATACGGATTATGCGTCCTTTTTGTCTAAAAATGAATTGATTTTTACGACCGGCATGGGCAAAGGCGACAATGCCCGCTGGCTGCAGGAATTCATTGCGGCTCTGATTGCCATAGGCTCTACGGGGGTCGTCCTCAATATCGGCAAATATATTACAGAGGAAGATATTACAGAAGATGTGACGGCCTTGTGCAACGAACACCAATTTCCGCTCTTTACGATGCCTTGGCATATTCGCCTGTCCGATATTACGCAGGATTTTTTGTATTCTATTTTTTTGACAAAGCAAAAAGAATATGAAATCGTCAGTGCCTGCAAACAGCTTTTTTTTGAGCAGCGACCGCTGGACGCGATAAACCGGCTCAAACTGCATGGATTTACCGAACGGGGAAACTATCAGGTCATGGCCCTGCATTTTCAAGAAGTACAGTCTGTAGACCAGCTGGAAACGCTGCTGACGTCGTACAAATTTATTTTAAACGAACAGGGCGCCAAATATATCGTATTTCCTTTGAAGAAATTGATTATTTTGATGATGAAAGTCGAAGACCCTGATGAAGCGGCCCGGATGATAGAGGAGTTATACGTACAGCTTCATGAACGGGAAGCTGTAAAACCCGTCATCGGCAGCAGCATGGTCGTATCTTCGCTGCACGAATTGGCGACTGCCTATGAACAGGCCGTGTGCGCTGTCACGTGGGCGTGCGTTCACCGAAAGCACTGTCAGTATTTTGGTGCGCTAGGTGTCTATGCCCTGCTGTTTTCACAGCGCAACGACTTGGCTATGCGTGAACTTCATGACAAGGCGCTGGGACCGGTGCTGCAGTATGATGCCGCGCATAAGCGAGATTTGTTCCGTACGCTGGAATCGTATATTGCACACAACGGCAGTATTCAGGCCGTAGCTCGGGAAACGTATGCCCACCGCAATACTGTAGCGTATCGGATTCAAAAAATTGAAACATTGCTCCACTGCGATTTGAACGCCGAAGACACGCGTTTTACGTATTACTTGGCTTGTCATATTCATCATTACTTTCAATTCATGAAAAACAAACATGATATTTTGTAATTCGAAACGGCATTTTCTTGTGCATCAAGCACAAAAACATAAAAAAATATTGGTTATTCAACTCGTTGAGCCTTTTGCATTATGTGTATATAATGGACACATAAAAAGCAAAAGGCTGTTTTTTTTATAATGGTTAACGAAAATACATGATATTTTTTAAAAATATTTTGGTTTACGTATTAAAAATAAAAAACAAGCTAAATGAGATAGGCAGAGGAGATGATGCGGGAAGGGAATGATAGATACGGCAAGTCCTCGTTAGATAAAAAATAGGGACAGACGAAATGGAGAGAAGAAAGGAGGCGGATTGACTTGGTGCATTCGCAAAGGCAAGAGAGAGATTTTAATGCATTTTTAAATCGGCTGACCGTGTATTGTGGAAGTACTAATTTTTTGGATGGCTATATTTTAGCGGCCATTGGTCCGGCATTGGTCCATCTGGGGCCGATTTTAAACTTAAATTCGTTTTGGACGGGGGCCATTGGTGCGGGTTCCTTGATTGGGATTTTAGTAGGAGGACCGATTTTTGGCTATGTTTCGGATAAAGTAGGGCGCAAGCTGCCGTTTATCGTGATTCCGATTGCCATGGCGGTCTTATCCATCCTCTCGATGTTTGTTACCAGTGCCGAGCAGCTGTTCGTAGTGCGGTTCCTGTTGGGGCTGGTTATCGGGTCTGATTATCCGAGCGTTACTTCGTATCTGGCAGAATATTCTCCGGCCCACCGGCGCGGCTTTATGATTGGTTGTCTGATGATTATGTGGATCTGCGGCATGACGATGGGGGAAGTCGTCGGCTATATCGTATACGATTCAGCCTATAATTGGCAGATTTTGTTGGGGATTACAGCCATACCGGCGATTATTCTGGTGTACTTGAGACGCAACTGTCCGGAATCCCCGCGGTGGCTTATGAACAAAGGCCGCGTGGAAGAAGCGACGGCTATCATGAAAACGGTGTACGGCCCGGATGCCGACGTATCTTCGCTGGAAGAAACGACTGTCAAAACGTCGTATACCGAGTTATTTACACCCAGATATTTGAAACGCGTCTTTTTTGCCGGCATCTTCTGGGCGACGCAGGTACTGCCCATGTTTGCCATTTACATCTTTGGCCCTTCGCTGTTGAAAGCGATTAAATTGAGTGAAGGGAAAGACCTGCTGCTCGGCAACTCGGTCATCGGCTTGATTTTTGTTGTCGGTGTCGTCTTAGGCACGTTGATTATTGAAAAATTCGGCCGCCGCCCGCTGATTATTTGGAGCTTTGTCGGCATGGCTGTCGGCTTGCTGGTATTCGGCATCGTAGAAGAGCCGCCGTTCTGGCTCATCGTGACGGGCTTTACGGTCTATGCGCTGGCATCCGGTCCGCCGAATGTCTTGGACTGGGTATATCCCAACGAATTATTCCCGACGGAAATTCGCGCAGCCGGCGTGGGCATGGCGACCTGTATCAGTCGGTTTGGCCCGATTTTAGGCACCTTTGGGCTGCCGTATTATTTGGAACTGTTTGGCATTCAGATGACCATGCTTACGATGGTCGGCATTATTGTGTTCGGTTTGCTTGTTTGTATCTTTATGGCACCGGAAACACGCGGCTTAAATTTGGCAGAAGCCAGCGGCGCCGTACCGATTGGCACAGAAGAAAAACGGCAGGCTGAAGAAACGTAGGTCATACGGCCATACAGCAAGTTGATTCATAGTAAATAGAACAATATGCAATAAAAAACGAATACCCTAAAATGCTTTTGCGTTGCATGCTTCTGTTTGCTTTTCATTATATTATTTCACAAAAAGAAAGTAGGATGATGACATGTTAACAAACGAATTACCAAAAATTATAACAAGTACTGTACCGGGCCCGAAAGCGGCAGAAATTATTAAAGAACGTGCTGTCAATACACCCGATGCGATTCACTGCAGTTATCCCGTTGTCATGGATGAAGCGCAAGGGGCGATGATTAAAGACGTAGACGGCAACTTGTTCCTCGACTGGATTGGCGGCGTCGGCGTATTGAACGTAGGCCATTCGCATCCGGAAGTAGTCGCAGCTGTTAAAGCACAAGCCGATAAATATATGCACGGCATGTTCAACGTCGTTACCCATGAAGGCTATGTCAAATTGGCTGGCGAACTCAACAAACGCGTTCCGGTCCGCGGAGAACAAAAACAAACCATGTTTGTCAACAGCGGCGCAGAAGCAGATGAAAATGCTGTCAAGATTGCCAAAGCCTATACGAAACGCCCGAATATCGTCGTATTCTCCGGTGCGTTCCACGGCCGTACGATGATGACGATGGCCATGACTGCTAAAAAAGCATATGCCCAGGGCATGGGCCCGTTCCCTGACGGCATTTACCGTGCCAAATATCCGTACATCTATCGCCGTCCGGAAGGCATGTCCGAAGCGGAATATTTGGATGAATGTATCCAAAGCCTGTATGAAGTGTTTGATGAAGCATCGCCGGCTCAATACGTAGCAGCTGTTGTTTTGGAACCGCTTCAAGGTGAAGGCGGCTTTATCCCGGCTCCGATTGAATGGGTCAAAAAACTGCGTGAAATCTGCGATGAAAACGGCATCCTCATGATTGCCGACGAAGTACAGTCCGGGTTTGGCAGAACAGGCCGTCTCTTTGCTTCCCAGTATTGGCAGGAAGCGGGCGTACAGCCGGATATCCTTTCTTCTGCCAAATCTATTGCCGGCGGTGTACCGCTCAGCATGGTCTGCGCCCGCAAAGAAATTTTTGATGCCGTTCCCCGCGGCGTTATCGGCGGCACATACGGCGGCAACGCCTTGGCCTGCGCAGCCGGCTTGAAAGTATTGGAACTCATGGACCGTGACCACTTGCCGGAACGTTCGCTGGAAATCGGCAAAAAGTATGCAGATACCGTAAAATCCTGGCAGGCCAAATACCCGGTTATTGGCGATGTACGCGGTCTCGGCGGCATGGTCGGCGTAGAATTTATCGACCCGGCAACCAAAGCACCAAACCCGGCAATCGTATCCCAACTCGTACAGGATACAGCCAAACACGGCTTGCTGGTAGAAAATGCCGGCTCTCATGGTCAGGTTATCCGCTTCTTGGCACCGCTCGTCATGACGGACGAACAGCTCGATGCCGGACTTGCCATCTTTGAAGCTTCTATCCGCCGCGTGCTGGGCTTGGAATAAACAACCGTTCTTGCTATAATACATATATGATTTGTATAAAGGATGGTGTATATCATGGATACATTTATGCTCAAACCTACCGTACTGGCGTACGATACGTGTAAAGAAATGGCAGAAGCTCTGCAGATTGGCGAAGGCGATTTGATGATTACCAATAAGTACATCTATGACCCGTATTTTGCCGACCTGAATTTGAAATGCGATGTATTATTCCAGGAAAAATATGGTGCCGGTGAACCGTCTGATGAAATGGCAGAAGCCATGTACAAAGATTTCAAAGGCAACCCAAAACGTATCATTGCCGTTGGCGGCGGGACGATTATCGACTTGTCCAAATTCTTCTCATTGAAGACGACGACGCCGATTTTAGATCTCTATGACGGCAAAATCAAACCGGAAAAAGGCCGCGAATTGGTCATTGTGCCGACGACATGCGGCACAGGCAGTGAAGTCACGAACGTAGCCGTATTGGCTCTTCTCAGCCGTGATACAAAAAAAGGCTTGGCTGTCGATGCATTTTATGCCGATCAGGCAGTGCTCGTACCGGAACTCTTGAAGACCCTGCCGTACCGTGTATTTGCGACGAGTTCTATCGATGCGTTGGTACATGCCGTCGAATCCGCCTTGTCTCCGAAAGCCAACGAAACGACGAAGATGTTCAGCTACCGTGCTATTGAAAAAATCCTGAACGGCTATATTCAGATTCGCGACCATGGCCCGGAAGCCCGCATTCCGCTCTTGGCTGATTTCCTCGTAGCCAGCAACTATGCCGGCATCGCGTTTGGCAACGCAGGCTGTGCCGCCGTTCATGCCTTGAGCTATCCCTTGGGCGGCAAATACCATGTAGCCCATGGCGAATCCAACTATGCCATGTTCACAGGCGTCATGAATTGCTACATGTCTATCAAATCGGATGGTGAAATTGCCGTCATGAACCAGTTCCTGGCAGGCATTTTGGGATGCGACGTCGCCAATGTCTATGCAGAGTTGGAAAACCTGCTCAACGTCGTTTTGCCGAAAAAGGCACTGCATGAATATGGCGTAACGGAAGACGATTTAAAAGAATTTACAGAATCTGTTATGCTCAACCAAGGCCGCTTGATGGCAAATAACTTTGTCGTACTGGATGCGGACAAAGTATACAGCATCTATAAAGCATTGTTCTAACGCATTGCGGTTAACAGCATATTGCTATACACTCTAATTATCTCCTCGCAGCCGGCATCGGACCATGACGGTGGGCGGGGAGATTTTTTACTTGCCCAATAGGTAGATATAGATATACGTGTAACATAAAACCATCCCAATGAGAGTTACGAAAGAAAAAACGAGAAAATAAGCCATTAGGTACATGGAATAGAATGAAACATACTGAGGCGTCGCAGCCATTCGAATGCGGCGTCTTTCTTTTAGCGCATTGAAATATATTCTAACTCTGAATTGTATATCGTTTACTTATTCATTTACAAATAAAAAGAACAAGCTTATCATATACATATAAGGAATGTGAATTTTATAACTTGCTTTTCTGGAAAGAGGGATTTGTTATGAGTATCAAAAAACGGATTGTCGGTGTTGTCGGATTAGGTCATGTCGGGGCCCATGTTGCCTATAATCTGGGCATGATGGGTGTGGCTGATGAAGTAAAATTATGTGATAAAAATACGGATAAAGTAGTCAGCGAATGCAATGACCTCATGGATGCCGCGTATTTCATGCCTCATCGCGTCATATATAAAGTCGTGGATTATGCAGGTCTTGCCGATTGTGATGTCATCGTCAACGCTATCGGCAAAATTGAATTATTAGCCACCTTGAACCGTGACAGTGAAATGGAAAATTCCGTGCGCGAAGTAGCCGGCTTTGTAGACAAAATTATGGCAGGCGGCTTTGACGGGATTTTTGTGAATATCACCAACCCTTGTGATGTCATTACGGATTTGGTACAAAAATTGAGCGGTTTGCCGCGAAATCGGGTATTTGGTACAGGTACAGGCTTGGATTCTTCGCGTTTGATTAGTGCCATTTCCCAACAGACGAATTTGGAACACCATTCGTTTACGGCATTTATGATTGGCGAACATGGAAATGCCCAGATGGTTCCTTGGTCATTGATTTCCTTCCATGGCAAGCCTTTATCGGAATTGGCAGGCGATCCCCGCTTTGATTTTGACCGTGAAGAAATGACAAAACGCGTTATTAACGGCGCGTGGACGACGTTTAAGGGCAAACAATGTACTGAATATGGGGTAGCTGCTACGGGCGCGACTGTTGTTCGTTCTATTCTTCATGACGAAAAGAAGATTATGCCTGTCAGTGCCTACCTTGACGGAGAATATGGTGAAACAGGTATTTATTGCGGTATTCCGGCAGTTGTTGGTGCTAACGGTATTGAACAGGTCATGGAATATACGTTGACTGAAGATGAAAAAACAGAATTTAAACGTTGCTGTGATGCCATTCGCGGCAATATTGCCAAAGCAGAACAATTTTGGAAGAAATAGTATCCCTTTTTATTCCAAAGAAATTTACTAGTCTAACCGGCTGTACTGCATCTTGTAACTGATAACAGACAGCCGGTTTATTCGTATATCCTGACAGCGGACGCAGATGGGGTGAAGGTGTCATCCAAGAGAAAATATATGTGAAAAAATTCCCATAATATCTTTGTCGGGTATTGCGTCAATGACTACTAGCATAGCACATCTATACGATAAAGATGATTTAAAAGAATTGACATAACTTGTGCTGCGCAGCCAAGACTGCTGTCTGGCAAAGAACGTTGTCGGACTGGATGCGGGCAACGTATACAGCAGCGATAAAGTATTGTTCGCACGTATTGCGGTAAGCAGCATATGACCATACACGCTATCTCCTCGCAGCCGCCATCGGACCATGACGGTTGGCGGGGAGATTTTTTTGCTGTATTTCCGTGCGTTTGGGGAAGACCACTTGGTTCCGCAAATAATACCAAAAGCATATATATGCATAAAACGAAGGCTGCCGCAGTTCTGATAGGAATAACGTATACTGTTTATTTGTTTTTTACTTGTCAAATGGCGCATATCAGTGTAAAATTTTGCATATACAGGGGTGTAAATATGTTGAAATTTTGCATGTATTTACATCAAAACTATCTATATTACAGGAGGATCATAGTAATGGAGTTATTACGGTGTTGGCGGATACATGTTTTTGCCTTGTGTCTCGTCGTGGTTGCTGAACTCATCGGCATCCAAAAATTTGGTTTAATCGTTTTCTTGCCTTTATTTTATGCATTAGTTCTCGGTGGTGTCATTAGTTATCCCAAATTTCATATCATGACAGATGATATGATGGAAAAAGCAGGGCTGTTTATGCCGATTGCCATGTTTTTTCTGCTCGTCAAAATCGGCTTGGGCATCGGGCCCAACCTGCACATGCTGCTCAACTCCGGCTGGGCGTTAATCCTGCAGGAATTCGGCCATTTTTTCGGTACGCTGATTTTTGGCCTGCCGATGGCACTGCTCCTCAAAATGGGGCGTGAAGCTGTCGGTGCCTGCTATTCGATTGACCGTGAACCGAATGTGGCCATTGTTGCCGAAAAATACGGCATGTTTTCTCCCGAAGGCCGCGGCGTTATGGGCATGTACATTTGCGGCACGCTGTTTGGGGCCTTGTGGATTTCCATTCTTTCCGGTATGATTGCCCGCACGGGTATTTTCCACCCCTATGCCCTGGCTATGGGCGGCGGCATCGGCAGTGCCAGCATGATGGCAGCTTCTGTAGGCTCGATTGTAGCTGTATTTCCGGAAGAAGCACAGAAGATTCAAGCCTATGCCGGCGCAGCCAACTTGATGACCTCAGTGCTTGGCGTATACTTTGCGCTGTTTATTTCCCTGCCTGTGACGGTCAAAGTCTATGAATTGATTACAGGCAAAAAACGGCATGAAGAAATTTCGGAAGCAGAAAACGCAAAAGCGGCACAGTTATCCGCAGAAGCAGCTAAACAGGCAGCAGAAGATGCGGCCGCTTTAAAAGACCAGAAGAGCCTGACGCGTAAGGATGATTTGCTCATCCTTTGCCTGACCGGCATTCTCGGCTTTATCGGCAATACGATTGGCAACTATCATGCCAGCGCGGCAGACAGCTTTATCGGCGCATTGATTTTGGTCATCATTGCCTTTGTAGGCTTGTGCATTGCTCATCTGCCTGTGCTGCGCAAACTGCCTGTTGTATTCTGGGTATCCATTTTCTCCGTTATCTGCTCTGTTCCCGGCATTCCGGGCACGGAATTTATTATTGAACACACGAAAAACTTTAACTTCCTGGCTACGACAACCCCGATTTTGGCATACGGCGGCTTGTCGCTGGGCAAAGATATTCCGGCATTCAAACGGCTGTCCTGGCGCATCGTGCCGGTCGCTTTGATGGTTGCGACGGGATCCTTTGTCTGCGCTACATTAATGGCAGAAATTATGCTTCATTTAGAAGGTATTTTCTAAGATAAAAGAGGCGATACGAATGACAAAAGAAGAACTGAAGCAGCAGGTCTGCCAGGCCATTGAAAAACGGGCAGATGAAATCAAAGCGTTTGGCGAATCGGTTTTTGCCGAACCGGAACTCGGGTATAAAGAACACAAAACATCGCAAAAAGTCCAGGACAAACTGGCTGCGCTGGGCATCCCTTTTACGACAGGCCATGCCATTACCGGCGTCAAAGGACGTCTTAAAGGAAACCATTCCCGCCGTACTGTCGCCGTGCTGGGCGAATTGGATTCGATTATTTGCCGGAATCATCCGTCGGCAGATGAAACGACCGGGGCAGCCCACTGCTGCGGCCATTATGTACAAACGGCCGACATGCTCGGCGTGGCGATGGCACTGAAAGATACGAATGCCATGCAGTACCTTGGCGGTGATGTCGTATTCTTTGCCGTGCCGTCAGAAGAATGCATTGAAATCGAGTACCGCAACGTTCTCCGCGAAAAAGGAAAAATTCATTTCTTTGGCGGCAAACAAGAACTGCTGTATCAAGGCGATTTTGATGATATTGATGCTGCCATGGAAATGCATGTCGCGACGACGGACGACCCGCAGGGCAATATTTTTATCGGCGGCTCCAGCAGCGGATTTATCAGCAAACTCATCGATTATCACGGCAAAGCAGCGCATGCAGCTGCCGCACCGGACCAGGGCATCAACGCGCTGAATGCGGCTATGCTCGGCATCATGGGGGTCAATGCGCTCCGTGAAACCTTCCGGGAAGAAGATTATGTCCGCTTCCATCCGATTATCAACAGCGGCGGCGACTTGGTCAATGTCATACCGGATTATGTCCGCATGGAAAGCTACGTCCGCGCGGCCTCTGCCAAAGCCATGAAAACATACAACAGCGCGATTGACAGAGCCTTGTCCGCCGGTGCCATGGCCGTCGGCGCGACGTGTGATATTCACAACCTGCCCGGCTATCTGCCCATGTATCAAGATCCAAGCACGACAGCTCTCTTGAAAGCCAACTGCGACGAAATTTTTGGCAAAGACCATATCGTCCATGCTGCGCACAACGCAGGCAGTACCGATATGGGGGACTTGTCCCATTTGATGCCGATTATTCACCCTCATGTAGGCTGCGTGCACGGCGCTTTGCACAGTGCCGACTATACGCTGTTTGAAGAAAAAACGGCATACATCAAAACGACACAAGTCATGGCCATGACGCTCATTGACTTGCTGTATGATGACGCCTCCGGCTTGGAAACTGTACTGAAACAGTTCCATCCGATCATGACTAAACAAGAATATACAGATTTCATGGCTTCCATTCATTAAAAAGCGAAGCAGAAGACAACATAGGTGAGGCTGTAACAAAATGGAAATGGTTCATTCATTTTGCTGCAGCCTTTTTGCGATACCGTTTTCCGGGCATCGTTGCAGCACTGCGATTCATTTTCTTCAAACTTTAAACTAAACACTAAACACTAAACACTAAAATTGCCCGTCTGCACAAAATCCGTTCCTGTGGTATAATACGTAGTAATGAAAGGAGCTTCGATAGTGTGTGGAATAAAGTAATAACAATGATATGCGCAGCTTGGATGGGCGTGACGGCAGGCTGTCCTGCCTATGCCATTACGCAGGAAGAACTCGTTTATGACCAAGTCAGCAAATATATTGACGGGCAGGATGCGGCCGATATTGCCCAGGATATATGTGATGCGTCCTATACGTATCATGTCGATCCGATTTTGGTCGCAGCCGTATTTACGACAGAAAGCAATTTTGACAACTCTGCCGTATCCGGCGTAGGCGCTGTCGGCATTGCCCAGCTCATGCCGGACACAGCAGCCCAGCTGCATGTCAATCCGTATGACCGGAAAGAAAATATTTATGGCGGCGTAAAATACCTAGGACAAATGGTAGACCGCTATCGCACCTGGGATAAGCCCTTTGTATATGCCGAAGCGGCTTACAATGCCGGCCCCGGTGCCGTCGATAGAGCCGGCGGCGTACCGCATTATACAGAAACGATGAACTACGTCCAAAGCGTAGAAAAAACACGGCAGGAAATTTGGCGGATTGCCGGCGCAGAAGCCAGCAGCGGACGAGCCTATACCTCTGCCAACACCTACAATCAACCGCTGCACCAAGCAGCCAAAGAATTTCCCAGCCTGCAGGAATGGCATGCCCAACAAATGAAAATGAAGTCAAGCGCAGCCCTCTCAAAGGCAGAACATAAAACAACGGTTTCTGCTGGCAGTGAGGAAACAGAAAAATAAAATAGTATGCTGCTCATGGAATGTATAGTATCATCTGACTTGAAGTATATTGTCGAATTTTTTAAATCTTAGTATAATATAGATAAAAAGGAAAGATGGTGCCTATGAAAGAAACGATAGAGATAGACCCACAGACAAAGCGGCATCAGCGGGCCTTACATATCATCAAACGATGGCGTCTTATGGACGATGAGTTTATGAAACGCTGTTTAAAAGATAATATTCCGGCCGTTGAATGTATTTTACGCATTATCATGGAACAGCCGGATCTGCATGTACTAACGGTTCATATTGAAGATACCATTCCGAATCTCTTGGGACACGGTATTCGTATGGATGTCCATGCTGTAGATGCAGCAGGAACGGAATACGATATTGAAGTGCAGCGTGCGGATAAAGGGGCTGGTGTAAAACGGGCACGCTTTAACAGCAGCTTGTTAGATCTCAACAGTCTGAAAAAAGGAAATACGTACGACCAACTGCCAGAAAGCTACGTAATTTTTATTACAGAACATGATGTATTGGAGCATGGATTAGCCCGGTATCACATCAACCGAGTGATTGAAGAACTGAATCAGCGATTTGATGACGGTGAACATATTATATATGTGAATGGTGCATATGAAGGGCAAGACGATATTGGCAAATTAATGAATGATTTCCGAAGCGCGACGGCAGAAAATATGATATGGGAACCGCTGAAAGAAGTAGTAGATCGATATAAGAATAATCCAGAGGAGGTGGCTGAAATGTGCGCTGAATTGGAAAAATGGAGCCTGGAAGAACGACAGGAGGGTCGTGCAGAAGGCCGTACCGAAGGTGCCGAACAATTGGCAACGCTGCTGAAATTACTACAGGCAGACGGCCGCTTGCAGGATATCTCGCTGGCATTAGAAAATCAGGAAGCCCGGCAAAAACTCTACCGAGACTATCACATTGACTGAGCAGTGAGAAGTGGCTGCAACAAAATGAGAATTATTTACTCATTTTGTTGCAGCCATTTTACTATGTCGTTTTGCGGGCATCGGTTGCAGTATTCTTATTCATTTTCTTCAAACTTCAAATAAAAAACTAAAAATTAAAGAAAAAGCAGGGCATATGGTAGATACTGCGAATACTGGATACCTGCAATGTGAATATGATACCTGTTTGCGTATGTCATTTAAACTGTATATTGGAGTATTTGTTATAAAATACGTCCTAAAAATGAATATATTTATTGACAATGAATATTTTTACGTGTATTATATACTCAGTGTTAAAGTAAATCAAGGAGCAATACATATGACATCTTTTTTTGATATTCATTCACATATTTTACCGGATATTGAAGGAGATGACGGCTCTCGCTCGATGGACATGACGCTGCAGATGCTGCGTATGGCTGCAGAAGCAGGTACGACAGATATCATTGCAACCCCCCATGTCAATCGCCATGAAACAGTTCCTCAATGGGAAGACATAAAACAGCGAGTGCAGCAGGTGCAGGAAGAAGCGGATAAGGCACAAATTCCGATTCGTGTCTACGCAGGTGCAGAAGTAGAAATGAATTATAAGGCATTGGATTTTTTGCCTAGGGGTGGTACCAAATATTGCTTAAATGGTACACCGTATATTTTGACTGAACTGACTGAACAAAGCCAAGTAGATCAGACAGAGCAGCTTTTGTTTGAACTCATGCTGCGAGGATATATACCGATATTGGCGCATCCCGAACGATATACACGCATTATGCATCACCCAGATAGAGTGCTGCAGTGGATGCAGCGAGGTGTATTGACACAGTGCAATATGGGAAGCTT
Organism: bacterium; assembly: GCA_963655305.1. Lineage (GTDB taxonomy): Bacteria > Bacillota > Negativicutes > Veillonellales > Megasphaeraceae > Megasphaera. The sequence continues at coordinate 7,181 of CAVKEA010000003.1, read as the reverse complement.
TGTCGGCGCATTTGGAGAACACGTGCAGCAGCGGGCAGAAAACCTGCTGCGTCATCATATGGTAGTGTTTGTAGGGAGCGATGCCCATCGCACCGATTGGCGTACACCAGACCAGCGAAAAGGGCAGCAGCAAATTCAAAAATTAGGCGGCAGTTTGGACGTATATATGAGTCATGCAGCCAAAATGCTGCAGGGAAAACCGGTGTATCCGCATCATTTACCAGCAGAATGGCAAGAAAAGAAAAAGGGATTTTTTGCCAGATTATTTCATTGAAATGAGGCAGTTTATAAAATCTTTCATAGAAAGGAATGAAACAGATGTATCAACTGAATATTTTGCATATAAAAGAAAAGAAAGATACATATGTTTCATATGCCGGTGATATGAATATCTGTACAATCAAAAATAACGCGGTGGATAACGATAAAAAATATTCTACCCCCCCCCCAGTGGGTAAATGTTGTCATATATGGTACTTTCTATATGCCAATGCATTGTGTCAGTGAAATATTGCGTATATATCATAGGGCAGCATAGATATATGGTGCCTTTTTCGGCGTGCTATAAATAAGAGAAGTTATAAAGGACAATAGGAGGCTTTGGGATGAAATATAAATTCATGGTGTCGTTGGCTGTCATCGCAAGTATGACAACAGCCGCTTTGGCTGCTGACTATACACTGCGGGCTGGTGACCAGCTCAGCATTATGATTACACAAGAACAAGACATTAGTACGACGACACAAAACAGCAACTATACACCGTATCAAATTCGTCCGGATGGTAAAGTATCTGTACCGCTCGTCGGAGAAATTGAAGCGCAGGGGATGACTGTCAGTCAATTTACGGATACCCTCCGCCAGGGCTTATCCCGTTATATCGTGCAGCCTGATGTCGCTGTCAATATTGTCAAGCTTGGCGGCGTACGTGTCTATGTGTTCGGTGAAGTCAACAAACCGGGAGCGTATGAGCTGACTAAATCCCACCGCGTCATGGATGCTATCGGGGCTGCCAACGGCTTTAACTGGGATACAGCCAAAAAGAAAATTTTCCTCATTCATCAAGACAACCCGGAAAAAGCGATTCCTATCAACTTGAATAAAATGCTGCAGACCGGTGATATGACCGAAAACTATGAAATGCGGGAAGGAGATATTCTCTATCTCACCAAAAACAGCCGTATTAGCTTTAGCAGAGACATTGCGCCTATCTTCTCGACGGTATATACGATGCAGCGTATTAAAGACCATGATGATTAATATAGCAATGCGTATATAACTGTAGAGACCAATCACTAAGGAGTGAACCGAGTGGAAGAACAAGTCATTGATTTGCGGGAACTTTGGCAAGTCATTTGGGAAAATAAAAAAACAATTGCAGCCGTAACGGCACTTTTCACTGCCGGTGCTGGCGCGTATTTGCTGATTGCATCGCCTGTCTATCAGTCTACGTCGCTGCTGCGCATCAAGCAGAGCCAAGGTCTGGGGGCGTCCATCATGGACAAGCTTCCTGGTGGTTCCGATACGATGAGCAAACAGCGTATGAATACAGATGCGGAAATCCTCAAGAGCCGTAATGTCATCGAACCTGTCATCAAAGCGACAGAAGAGCCAAATGACGACGGTAAATATCCGACGTATGATGCGTACATAAAAAGTCATGTTGTCACTAAACCATATAAAGATACAGAAATCTTACAGGTAGACGTAACGGGAAAATCACCGGAACAAGCACAAAAAGCCAATCAGATGATTATTGACGGCTTTTTGAAACGACTGACCGAATTATCCCATAAAGAACAACAGGCTACGCGTCAATTTTTGGAAAACCGTGTCGGTACGTCTAAAAAAGAATTGGAAGATGCCGAAGGAAAGCTGCAGGCTTACCAGAGCGCCAACCAAATCTATTCGACAGACAACCAAATGAAAGGCTTGACAGATAAATTATCTGAAATCGACAAAGCCAAAGCGGCAAACCAACTGGACCTCGAAACAGCAAAAGCGGCTCTTGCCAGCGTCAATCAGCAGTTGGGCAGCGCCGGTACGAGTATTGCCGACAGCCCGGCTATTCAGCAGTATAAAGTCCAGCTGGCACAGCTCGAAAGCACCAAAGCCAGCTACACGGGCAAATATACAGATGAACATCCTAAGATGCAGGAAATCAACCAGCAAATCCAGCAGGCTCAAGCCGGACTGAACAATGAAATCGATAAAATCGTCTCCCAGCAGGCTCCGTCAAGCAATTCCGTACAGCAGGGACTGCTAGCCGATAAATTCAAAAATGAAGCCGCGTTAGCCGTTGCTGAAGGCAAAAGCCAGGCCATTGCCGACCTCGATGCCAAAAACAACGCGACGATTGCTGCGCTGCCAGCTAAACAGCGAGGCTATATCCGCGTCAAACGAGATGCTGATGTTGCCCAGGAAATCTATGTCATGCTGGCAAAACGCTTGGAAGAATCCAAAGTCGCTGAAGTCATGGTGCCTAATGAAGTCCAAGTCGTCGATGCCGCGACACTGCCGGAAAAACCTATCAAACCACGCAAATTGCTAATACTGGTATTGGGCGTGCTTATGGGTGGTATCATTGGAACTGGGCTGGTCATTGCAAAATCCTTGTTTAACCGTAAGATAAAAACCGCTGATGACGTAGAAAAAACGTTGGGAATTCCTGTGTTAGGGATGATTCCCGAAGCGGGTGCGGCAGATAGACCGTATCAGCATAGAAACCTATTACAGAAATGGAAAGATACACTATGGAAGAAATAGAATTAATTGTACAAACAGATAGTAAATCTCCTATATCCGAAGCCTATCGGGCCGTTCGTACCAATTTGCAGTTTGCCGGTGCCGACAAAAAACTGAAATGTATTAGCTTTACGTCATCTACACCGTCCGAAGGAAAATCGACAACCATTTCCAATATAGCGTTAGCTATGGCACAGGATGGGAAAAAAGTACTGCTCATCGATGCCGATATGCGAAAGCCCGTACAGCATCAAATCTTTGGGCTGTTCAATAAAGGACTCAGCAACTGTATTGCCATGGATATGTCTCTGGACGAGGCGATTCAGCCCAGTGACCATCCCAATCTGGATATCCTGGCCAGCGGCCCCGTGCCGCCCAATCCATCCGAACTGCTGGGGTCGCAAAAAATGGACGAGCTATTGCAGCAAGTCAAGTGTACCTATGACTACGTGCTGATCGATATGCCGCCAGTACTGGCTGTCACCGATGCCGCTGTCCTTTCATCCAAAGTAGACGGCGTCGTCTTTGTCATCAAATCCGGTGAAATCTCACCGGATGAAGCCAAATTGGCCAAATCTCGGCTGGAACAAGCCGGTGCCAATATCTTGGGAGCCGTCCTCAACGCCGTCCCGCAGCGTCACAGCGGCTATGGATATGGCTACGGATATTATTACTATTATGATGAAGAAGGAGAAAAACATAAAAAGAAGAAGCAAAAGTAACTGAAAGGAGACACGATACCATGGGGGAACGCAAATTTCCGCAATCACGTAAATTTGCCATGTTAATAGGGGATATATGCATTATCATAGGCTCGTATTGCATAGCAACAGCTATCATTTTAAACAAAAACATATTGACGGCCAATTTTACCGTATATTCCGATATGCTGCTGGCTATGATTGTTGTCAATGGATGGCTTTTTAACGTTAACGGGCTCTATTCCATCGGCCGCAAACGGTTTGCAGAAATTATCCTCAGCTTGATGGTCAGTATGATTGGCACAGCCGTCATCATGATGGCACTCAGCTTTTTTGTGCGAGAATTTTCTTACTCCCGTGGACAACTTTTGACAAGCCTTGCTATTCAGTTTGTTGCTTTCATTGCCTGGCGGCGTGCCATGTGGCATGTCGAACGAGCTATTCATGCCCAGCGCAGCGCCTTTTTGATAGGCACCAAAGAAGAATGCATTCATATTTACAACCGGCTCATTTGCCAGCCCCAGCTCAACTGGCACCTCAAATATATCTGCACAGATATGCAGCATAAAGACTGGCAGACCTATGCCGCAGAAACACAAGGACTCATTATTTGTCCCAGCATTTCCCAAGCAGAAAAGAAAAGCATCATCGACTATTGTTATCGACATAATAAACAAGCGATCCTCGTACCAGACATGTACGAAGTCCTCTGCAATGACGCCGAACTGGGGAAAATCGATGATATTCCCGTCTTTGAAATTCAAAACCTGCAGCTGAGTCTGGAAAAACGAGTTCTCAAACGAACACTTGACCTCGTCATCTCCGGCATTGCCTTTCTCATTGCCTTGCCGTTTATGGCAGCCTGCGCCATTGCCATCAAACTTGGCGACCATGGTCCTATCTTTTACAGCCAAGTACGTACCGGCAAAAACGGAAAACCCTTTAAAGTCCACAAATTCCGTACCATGCGGACGGATGCAGAAAAATACTCCGGTCCGCAGCTGGCAGAAGAAAATGACCCGCGCATTACCAAAGTAGGGAACATCCTTCGAGCTACACGCCTCGACGAACTGCCTCAAATATGGAACGTCGTCGTCGGTGACATGAGCCTCGTAGGCCCCCGGCCAGAACGCCCATTCTTTGTCGAACAATTCATCAAAGAAATTCCTGAATATGCCTACCGTACCAACATCAAACCCGGCATCACGGGTCTCGCCCAAGTCTACGGTAAATACAACACAACAGCATACGACAAACTAGTCTACGACCTCATGTACATCCAACAATGCAGCGTCGTCGAAGACCTGATTATCATGATCCAAACTGTGCGCGTCATCTTCACCAAAAGCGCAACGGAAGGCACGGGGATACAGCAGGAAAAGGATTTGAGCAATTATGAAATATGAATAGGAGCATTAATAAGATGAAGAAAGATATTCTATTTTTATGTCAATTTTTTTATCCTGAACATAATTCATCTGCGACACTGCCATTTGATACCGCTAAATATTTAGTTAAGAAAGGTTATTCCGTAGGAGCGTTATGCGGATATCCGAAAGAATATAGTGATGAAAAGGAAGTTCCGTTAAAAGAACACGTTGCTGGAGTTAGTATTGAGCGTTTGCCCTATATTCAGCTAAAACGAACACGAAAGCTAGGTAGGCTGATTAATTATTTTTCTTTTACATTTAAGGCATTCTTACATTTGTGGAAATTAAAAAGCTATAAAATCGTTATTGTATATTCTAATCCCCCAGTGTTGCCATTTATTCCTGTTATGGCAAATATATTGTTTGGAACAAAGATAATTTTTGTAGCTTATGATGTTTATCCTGAAGTAGCCTACGCTTCTAATAGTTTACGTAAAGAAAGTATAATTGATAAAGGCATGCGTTTTATTAATAGTTTGATGTATGAGCGTGTATATAAAGTTATTGCATTGACAGATGAAATGAAAAATTTTTTATTAGTAAATAGGCCCCAACTACGTAGAGAGAGAATAGTAACTATTGCTAATTGGGCGCATGAGAGTAAGCATTTGCCGCAAAACCAAGAATCCTATAAAAGATTTGGCTATGAAAATGGTCAATTTGTTGTATCTTATTTTGGCAATATGGGAATTTGTCAGGAGATGGAAACGTTTATGGGAGCAGTAAAAATTTTAAAAGAAGATAGTAGAGTGAAATTTTTACTTATTGGGCATGGAAGTAAAAAAGATATTATTAAACAACAGATTGAAGATCTGCATCTTACTAATATTCAAGAATTGGATTTTCTGACAGGGAAAGATTTTGAACAGGCTGTATCAATAAGTTCATGCTGCGTTGTCAGTTTAGAAAAGGGTCTTATAGGTACTTGTGCACCAAGTAAATATTATAGTTATTTGCAAGGCGGACAGCCTATTTTAGCAGTTGTAGAAAATGGTTCATATTTAGCTGAAGAAGTTGAAAAAGAAGGTATTGGTTATGCTGTGAATATTGGTGATAGCAAGACCTTGGCGGAGAAGATAGTATTTATGTTGGAACATCAATCAGAATGTCAAAGAATGGGTAAACGTGCTGAAAACCTTTATGAAAGTAAGTATGCTTATGAAGTTGCTATGCAGAAGTATGAGAAGGTTGTGGAGGATGTGCTTGAATGAGAGTTTTATTTATTAATTCTGTTTGCGGCATAGGTTCGACAGGCCGCATTTGTACCGATCTTGCGCAAAAGTTGGAAGCTGAAGGAAATGAAGTAAAAATAGCCTATGGCAGAAATAATACGGTGCCCCAAAAATTTCAAAAATATGCAGTACGGATAGGCTGTGATTGGGATTGTAAATTACATGCGCTTAAAACCAGACTATTTGATGAACATGGTTTTGGTTCTAAATCGGCAACTAGGAAATTCTTGCAATGGGCAGAAAAATACAAGCCAGATTTGCTTTGGCTGCATAACCTTCATGGGTATTACATTAATGTCGAAATGTTGTTTGCCTGGATAAAAAAGCATCCAGAAATAGAAGTAAAATGGACACTTCATGATTGTTGGGCGTTTACGGGTCATTGCTCATACTTTACCATGGTAAAGTGTGAGCAATGGAAAAAGCATTGCTCATACTGCTGCCAGCTTCGCAGGTATCCTGCTTGTTATGTAATGAGTTCTGTCAGCAAAAATTTTGAACGCAAAAAGAAAGCATTTACTGGCGTCAAAAACATGACACTTATAACTCCTAGCCGTTGGCTTGCTGATTTAACAAGACAAAGTTTTCTCAAAAAGTACCCTGTTGAAGTCCATTATAATACGGTTGATACTACTATTTTTAAACCTACACCTAGTAATTTTAGAGAACGCTATGGGTTAGAAAATAAAAAAATCGTATTGGGTGTTGCCAATATTTGGGAAGAACGAAAAGGACTCAAAGACTTTTATAAATTAGCACAGATGCTAGATGATACCTATGTTATTGTATTAGTCGGGTTAAGCAAAAAACAGATACAAAATTTGCCCCAAAATATACTAGGCATTATGCGTACTAATAGCCCTCAAGAACTGGCAGCCATCTATACAGCAGCAGACGTATTTGTAAATCCGACGTATGAAGATAACTATCCCACTGTCAATTTGGAAGCAGAAGCTTGTGGGACGAGAGCTATTACCTATAATACGGGCGGATGCAAAGAAACGATTAGAAAAACGGATAGTATAGTTGTTGAACCAGGAAATATAAAAATGATATATAGGAGCATATCTAATG
>CAVKEA010000002.1:0-87202 GCA_963655305.1 bacterium | reverse complement strand
AAAGAAAGAAGGCCGCAACAAAATGGGCTAAAAAAGCTCATTTTGTTACAGCCCCTTTTTGTGATAGTTTGTAGTAAAAAAATGGCAGTATTCACTAATCACTAACCACTAAAAACTGAAAATTGAAAACTACAAACTAATGTTTAACCCATTTTTGACGGTATTCCCCAGGGGTAATGCCGAAAGTCTTGCGAAATACATTTTGGAAATAATTGGAATTGTTGTAGCCGACACTGACGGCGATGCGGGTAATGCTCATATCCGTATTAATCAGCAAGTTTTGCGCCTCGCCAATGCGGCGGAGGATGACATACTGCATCGGTGAAAATCCGACATCATTTTTGAAAAAATGGGACAGATAATATTCATTGACGCCGGCATAGGCGGCAATATCGCGGAGGCGAAGTGTTTCCGTATAATGCTGGTCAATATACTGAATAATTTTTTGAGTCAGCGGCGAGTGTGTATTTTGATGCAGCACGGCATGGGCATCAATAATCATCTTGATTTTGGCAATCAGAGCGGTGGTCAGTGATACCACAATTTCTGTAGCATACTTGTCTTTGCCGTTCGTTTCGATGAGCTGAAAGAGATGCAGCACATCATCAAAGGCATCTTTGCAGCTGACGACGGGGCTGTATTTGTCTGCTATGATGATATCTTTTTCCAAATGGAGCAGTTTTACATTGCTGACAGCCAAGCAGTACGTGCAGAGATGATTGCCGCTGCCGCCGAATTCATCATGGACGACATTGCTGTTGTAGAGAATCAAATCACCTTTTTTAGCGGTATAGCGTTTTTGATTGATGATATAAATACCGGCGCCTTCATATACCAGGAGAATTTCCACTAAATCTTTGTGGGAATGCATCGTCCGTGGCAAATGGGAATTATCAGCGCCGACATTGCAGATATATTCCGGCTTGGGGATATATCCTTTCGTAAAAATGGGATGATATTCGTTTTTGAAAAAATACTGCAGCATGGTAAATACCTCGTGCCTTTCTAAAATTAATCAGGACAGAGAATGAGCAGTGCCAATACATACACAAAAAGAGCCGGGAGAGAAACCGGCTCTTTTTGGTTTGCAGCTGGAAGGCTGCAAGGAGAAGAAAAGGAGTATGTATTATAAAAAGAGATGATGCAAAATTAGAGATTGTATTCTTTGCGGATTTCGTCGATTTTAACCGGACGATGTTCTGCAACAGATTTTTTAGCAGCCAAGCCGATGAGGACAGGAGCTAAGCCGTCGTTTGCATTGACCGGTGTAGCTGTGTCGTTGACGATAGCTTCTACGAAGGAATCAATTTCAGAAGCATATGCTGCCATGTAGCGTTCGAGGAAGAAGAACATCGGTTTTTCAGCTACGACGCCGTCTTTGCCGCTGAATACAGCGTTGGAATCGGAATCGTTGGAAATAGCGATGCAGCCTTCGGTGCCGAATACTTCAGCTCTCTGGTCATAGCCATAGCAAGCTGCGCGGCAGTTGTCGATAACAGCTGTTGCGCCGTTGTCGAGCTTCAAGGTAATAACAGCGGTGTCGATGTCGCCTGCTTTGCCGATTTCCGGATCTACCGTAACGGAACCTTCAGCGTATACTTCTTCAACTTCTGCGCCGGAGAGGTAACGAACCATATCGAAATCATGGATTGTCATATCGAGGAAAATACCGCCGGATACTTTTACATAATCGATGGAAGGCGGTTCCGGGTCGCGGGATGTAATTTTGATAATCTGCTGTTTGCCAACTTTGCCAGCTGCGACTGCGTCGTGAATGGCTTTGAAGTTGTGGTCAAAACGGCGGTTGAAGCCAACCTGGTATTTTTTGCCGGATGTTTCAACAACAGCGAGAACTTCTTTGATTTTTTCTACGTCGTGGTCGATTGGTTTTTCACAGAAAACGTGTTTGCCAGCCTGAAGAGCTTCAATAGAAATTTTGGAGTGCTGGTCTGTAGAAGCGCAAATCAAAACAGCTTCGATAGCCGGATCTTCCAAGATTTTTTTGTAGTCTGTATAGGCTTCCTGAATACCCATGGACTGAGCCCAAGCTTTTGTATTGTCATTGAGGAACGGATCGGCAATTGCTTTTACCTGTGCGTTTTTTACAAATTTGGAAATACTTTCGCCATGTACGCGGCCGATACGGCCGGCACCGATGATACCAACATTAATCATTGTCTAATGTCCACCTTTCTGCGTTGCTAGTTGCTTTTGTAAAAATTAAGATAATAAGTTGAATATGTCTTGGTTATCTTTGTACATATTATAACACAAAGAGGCAAAGGCAACATCAAAAATATTGCTGTTTTTTTTGAAAAAAACAGGGGTATTTACGGCGATTTTCAGCCCAATATATAATTATTTGCTTTTCCAAGCCTTGCGGTATTTGCCAGGAGGCATACCGACAATGTTGTTGAAGACGCTTTGAAAATAGTTGGAATTGTTCCAGCCGCAGCGCATGGCAATTTCTGTAACCGTCAAATCTGTCGAAAGAAGCATGTTTTGCGCTTCGCCGATACGGCGGTGCGTGACGTACTGCATCGGCGAATAGCCAATCGTTTTTTTAAAAGTATGTGACAAATAGTACGTATTCATATGCAGGGCTTCGGCAATTTGCGGCAGTTTTAGATTTTCCAAATAATGTTCATCTATATATTCCTTTATTTGCAGTCCCAAATTATATGATTTCGCTTTGGTGTAGTCCTTGGATTCATGAATCAGCTTATGCAGCATAAAAAGAAAACTATGCACCAAATGGTTGGCCGTCTGCGCTTCATGCGGCGACGTAGCCAGAGGAGCCAGCTCCAGCAAAATCGCTGCGTAGGAAGTCAGAATGGATTGGTATGTTTTGGTGTGCAGAATCGGATAGGCCTCGTTGTCGATAAGCTGATGGGGGGCTAATCCTTTAAAGTGAAGATCTTTAATATCCATTCCTATGATTTTATAGGCTTGGTTTTTTTGTGCTGCCGCCGTGCCATGCAGCGTACCGGCATTGATGCAGGCAATATCGCCGGCATTTAATGTATATTTCTCATGTCCCAGTGTGCAGACGCAGGAACCTTCTAATACAAATAATATGCTGGCGCAGTCTTCATGACTGTGCAGACTGCGGAAAATAGGCGCGCTGCTTTCTGTGGACATATTCACTAATGCCAGACGGGGCAGAGTATTTTCTTTAAAAATAGTATACGTAGAATCGGTAAATAAATATTGCGGCATGAATAAGAACCCCCTGAAACAGGTTGAGATGATATGGAGTGTGATGTGAAAAAACAAAATTTTAGAGAAAGCCTCAGAAGTATAACAATATTTCAAAGGCAAAATGCGTTAAAAACAACTACAATAAGTACATCAAGAGTTAGTTTTGAGTAAGTCTTAAAACATTCATCGTAAAACATCACACATATTGGGGTAAACTTCAATCAGTTAGCGCAATTTCACCCTTTTATATTAGCAAATAAAGAGTAAAAACTCCATAACATAACCAGATTTATGCTTAAATGGTATAGGGGAACCATTTTATATTACAAAAAGATATTATGAGGAAGTATTTACTATGTATTCCTCATCATATATAAATTTCAATCTACCACAATACAATACACAAAAGGAGCGATTGATTATGTTGAAATGGTTTTTGACAGGTGCGGATAAACCCCGTATCCAGGATCAAAGCAAGATCCATCAGATGTATCACAATGCGCGGTTACAATCTGTTACGGCCATGATTTTAGGCTATGGTATGTATTATGTTATGCGTATGACTCTCGGCGTTGCTAAAAAGCCAATGATTGAAGCTGGCTTTACACCGACTCAGCTGGGTGCTATCGGGGCAGCCATGCTGATTGCGATTGCTGTCGGCAAATGTGCCAACGGATTTATTGCCGATTACTGCAATATCAAAAAAATCGTACCGCTTGGCCTGTTGGGCGCAGCTGTTGTCAATACGATTTTAGGTTTTACGGACCAGTATTGGGTATTCTTAGTCCTTTGGTTTATCAATGGCTGCTTCCAGTCCATGGGGTCCGCGCCCTGCATCGTATCGTTGTCTCAGTGGTTCTCCAAGAGCCAGCTTGCGACATATTACGGTATTTTCAGTATTGCCCATTACGTTGGTGAAGGGGCTACGTACTTAGGTACGGCTATGATTATCGTCGCCTTTGGATGGCATGCAGCATTCTTTGTACCAGGCGTTGCCTGCATCGTACTCGCATTTATTATGTATCGCTTTATGCATGACCGTCCGGAAACATACGGCCTTCCTTCTGCCAATGAATATGAAGGCGAAGCTGTACAGGAAAAAGAAGAACAAAAAGTATCTTCCAAAGAAGCTCAGATGCTCGTTTTGAAAAACCCGTATGTATGGCTCTTGTCATTAGCAGCTATCTGCTTAGGTATTTCCCGTTACTCTATTTCCAGCTGGGGCGTCATCTTCCTGCAGGAAGCTAAAGGCCTCGACCTCGTGACAGCCGGCAGTATCATGGCATTGTCCCCGATTCTCGGCGGCGTAGGTTCTTTCTTATCCGGTTTTATTTCTGATAAGATTTTTAAATCGCATCATTCTGTTACTACGATTGTCTTCGGTATTGTAATGCTCATCGGTATTGCTGGTGTTTGCTTCGTACCGGCTGGCTCACCGACAGTCGCAGCTGCTTTCGTAGCTATCTTTGGCTTTGGCCTTGGCGTTATCCTTTGCTTTGTAGGCGGTCTTTTGGCTGTTGACCTCTGCCCGAGAAAAGCAACAGGCGCAGCCATGGGCGTTATCGGCCTTACGGCATACGGCGGCGCAGCCCTGCAGGATATTGTCAATGGGTTCCTCATGGATTCTGCAAAAGTTGTTACCAACGGTGTGACTGTATATCATTTTGAAACCATCATGATGTTCTGGATTGGCTCTGTTGCTATTATGACAGCGTTGATTATCCCGACATTGTGGGCAAAGAAACATAAAGAAGAAAACGAAGAAGCAGCGTAAGCATTAGCTGCCTTATACGGATAGTGTGCTGCTTCTCTTCGTAACGGAGGAAAACAATGAAAACAAAGAAGCAAATTTTAAACGGTCCTTATTTACTGGGACTCACAGCTTCGCGCGTTACTATCGCCTGGGAAGCAGCAGAAGAAGGTATCTTCTCTGTTTCATACGGTACAGAAAAAGCGAATGTAAAAAAAATAACTCCAACGTGTGCAAGAGAACTGCCATGCCGCGAGTATCCGGAAGGATGCTGCCTGTATACGGCAGCGCTGCCGGCATTGGCTGCAGACACTATCTATGACTATGCAGTGTATGAAGGCGCGAATCTGTTGGTTTCGGACAGATTCGCCACCCTTCCGGCACATCCGGATACTGTACGGATGGTCACGATTTCTGATTCCCATTTATTCCATACAGAAAAACAATTTTCACGTATGGTAGAACGGGAAAAACCGGACTTGATTCTTCATGGCGGCGATATTTCGTTCGGCACGGGGTATCAGCGTGAACAGTATGAAGCCAACTGGTTTCAGAAAATTCCTGACGTACTGCGAAAGACCGGTGTGTACTATGTACCGGGCAATCATGACGACGGCCCGTTTTTCCAGTCCTTTTTTACACAGCCGCAGGCAAATGTCGTTCATGGTATGGAAAACGGCGCAGCCTTTTCCTTTGATTATGGGGCTGCCCATATTGTCATGGCAGACAGCAACCCATGGGGCTTGTTTGAAATGAATGCTGTCAACTCCGGGTTGACGGCAGATAAAGAAACGAAGCAGCGCATTGAACAAACGCTGCAGTGGATTGAAGCCGATTTGCAAAGTGAAGCAGCGAAGCAGGCGTCATGGCGTATTGTCATCGTACATCATCCGTATACTGATATTTTTAATAATAAATACCTGGTACCGATTGCCGAACGCTGCGGCGTCGATTTACTCATCGGCGGCCACTTGCATTACTATATCAAAGCGACGTCTATTGACTGCCGCAAAGGGGCCAAGATGATGTGTGTCTGCCAAGGCAGCACGCAGGAGCCGGAAGCTTCGTTGGAAAAAATTCAGGAAGACAAACGGCTGCTGAGCGATTTTCCGGAAGTAGCTGCTATTGGTCACAGCAATTACAGTATCTTGGAAGTTACGCAGGATACATTGGAATATAAAACCTATGGATTCAGCGAAGACGGTGAAGATCGGCTCGTCGATACGATTCATATGAATCATGACGAACCGAAACTCAGTGTAGACGAAGTCCTGCTGCGCCGTCTGGACAACAACGGCAATATAGAAATCAACTGCCGCGTCAAGAATATCGGCACCTGCCCGGCAACAGCTGTCATCCAGCTCAAAGATAACCGGACGATGCACGAAATCAGCTTGTTCGGGACAGAAGAAAATAATCATCTCGTTCTCTTGGAAGCAGGGGAAGAAGCCAAAGTGACGGCGTTCTACAAAGCCGCTTCTCAAGGGGAACACGACATTACAGTACATGGCGAAATGCTGCATATTACCGTATTTGAACCGGAACAGCTGACCTTTGCGCACATGAAAATTTTTCCGGGCAAAGGCACTGCGTCAGACAGTTTGGTTGCCAGCATCGTAGCGACCAACAATCTGGATAAAGAAATATTTGTAACGGTGCCGCTGTATATTGACCAACGCGTAGCCGAATCAAAAAATCTCTTTTTCCGGGGCCATGAAAAAAAATCCATCGAATTTCAATATAAGTTTAAACAAGGCGGCAGCTATCAAGTCAGCATTGCCGACCAGCTTCCCAAAGAAATTCAAATTGAAGGCGGCATTCGCATTGTTCCCCGCATTCATGATAAATCGGGGAACGGCCATTATGCTCTCTTGAGGGGCACGCCAAAAGTCATCGTCAGCAAAGACAGAGCAGAAGTTCATTTTGAACACTACGGTGACTATATCGAAATTCCGGCAAGTACAGACTTTAATGTCGATAAAGGCTTTACCTCCATGGTTTGGGCCAACGTAGACAGACTGGCGAAACCCAATGAAATGGGACACAATCCCTTGATGGTCCGCGGCAAGTCCGTAGGCTGGGGCGCTACGTATTTCCTGCGCATGGTCATTGAACGGGCCGGCGGCCTTAAATGGGGGACATGCCACGATATTACAGAATATTCCTGGCAGGGCGGTCATGCCAATATTGGCAAGTGGACGCACTACAGCATGGCCTTTGACAAAAGCCGGGGCGGCGATTCCTGGTGCGACGGCCAAAATGTAGCCCATGTATCCGGCATCGCGCCGGAATGCACGTTCCGCCAATGGGACAGCGAGCCGATTTTTGTGGGATATTCCTATATAGGGCATATCATTCCGGAAATCGACCGTCCTAAATACTTTACGCATCTTCCCGGCAGTGTCAGCCAAGTCCGTTTTTATAAAACAGGCTTGACGGAAAAAGAAAACGCGCAGATATATGCAGAACCCCACAAAAAAGGGCCCAAATGCAGTGCGTTGGCTGCCTGGTATGATTTCCGTGATATTTTGACTGTAGGAACGCATACGACAGAATGGCGTCATCCGACGATTTTCGCGCCGAAGTTTCTGACAGAAAAGAAATATTGGGAATTTAGACAGATGAAAGTCAAAACCGTACTGCCGCTGCAGGCAGGCTTGAAAGCCACCGTCGAAGTATCCGATGACGGCGCAACGGTTAAAGATTCGTTAAAAGTCGTTTTGAAAGACGGAACGAATTATATAGATCTTTCGTCGCTGGCTCCGGCACAATATGTCCGCATCGTGACGGAATTTGCCGCTGAAGTCAACGCCGAAGGCACGTATATTCCAGAACTCAAGGAATATCAGATTACAGCATGCAATGAAACAGATTTTACGGAAATGTTCTGGTCCACCCGCAACGATTGGGAGAAAGGTACCTTTACAGGTGCCGTCGGCTTTGCTCCTGTAGACAGACTGCGGGAATATCCGGAATACACCGACGTTATACACGGTTAGCAATAAAAATTTATTATAAAAGGAGATGTATCGTATGTTAAACAAGAAGTACAAATTGAAAACATCAGCCTTAGTAGTAGGCTTGATGCTCTGCTGCAGCGCTGTATTTGCAGCAGAACCGGCAGAAGGGGTGCAGTTCGTCAAATACGACCGCCCTGCTAATGTATCTGTCATGCCGGCTAACTTCCGCACGGCACAAAGCCAGTACAAAGAATCTAAAACGGGTGTATATCCAACCCGCGAAGGCCTCAATGAACTGCAGATGTCCGGCAGCAGCTATTTCTCTAAAAACGAATTTAAAGAAATGCTGAAAAAGATTCCGAAGGAACGCGTGATTGTTCTCGACCTTCGCAACGAATCCCATGGCTATATCAATGACAATGGTGTCAGCTGGTACAGCCGCTACAAAACATACAACAAAGGCCTCAATGCCAAAGAAGTAAACAAACGCGAAAAAGCATTGCTCAAAGATGCGAAAGCAGCCGGCACGATTAACATCGCAACACAGGCCAAAGACAAATCGATCGCATCCTTGACAGAAGTCAAAGTAGATTCTGTTATGACAGAACGCGAATTTGTCGAATCCATGGGTGTCAAATACTATCGTATCCCCATTATGGACTACAGTGCCCCGACGCGTGCCAATATTGACCAGTTTGTTAAATTCTATAAATCCCTGCCGAAAGATGCTTGGATTCATGCGCACTGCGAAGCTGGTGTAGGCAGAACGACTATTACCCTGCAGATGATTGACATGATTCACAATGCGACGAAACTCAGCTATGACGAAATCATGACTCGTGAAGTATTGCTCGGCGGCCAGGACGTTCGATTCTCAGCTCAGACGACTAAAGACCCGTATAAAAAAGCAAACTATCCGAAACGTGCTGAATTTACCAAACGGTTCTATGACTATGCAAAAGCACATCCCAACCTGGATATTACATACAGCCAGTGGTGTGAACAACAAGGATATGCTGATTAAGCAGGGTAATCATTTAATATAAAAAGGGAGAGGTTTTATTATGAAACAAAGCAAGAGAAATTTGCTGACATGCATGTTGGCAACCGGTATGGCCTTCGGCATGACTGCCGGTATGGCACCGACAGCATTTGCTGCAGACACATCTGCTGAAGTACGGACACAGGCGCTGGAAGCAGAAATCGTTGAATTGACGGAACGCTTGAACTCCATGGAAAGCGAACTCCATTATTTGCAGAAAACCAGTGACAAACAGTCTAAAGACCTAAAAAAGGTAAAAAAAGCAGAAAAAGATCAGATCAAATGGAGTGGATCTATTAAGACAGGTTACTGGAGTGATTCCACTGGTACATCTAAAGTAAAAGGCGAAGCGAAGATCAATGCGACAAAACAGCTTAAAGATGGCTTTGGCGTAAAAGTCGGTGTCAAATATAAAGCAACGTCTTATGAACCGGGCGATGTCACCAAATATGGTTCCAGCTCTGCTAAATATAAAGAAGCCTATGAAAAAAATAAAATTCAGTTGACCTATGCAGAAATCATGAAAAAATTCGGTGCCAAAGATGCAGGCTTGATTGAAGCAGGTATCCAAGGGGCAGATCTTGGTGAAGGTCTCTACTTGTCTAAGAGCTCCATCAAAGGTTTCAGCACGTCTTATAAATTCACTGATAAAGACTATGCGAAAGTATTCTATGGCCGCGATTCCCAAGAATATTTGTGCGAAAATACCTGTGAAGATCAGCGACATGATAGAGCCCGTGTCTTGTGGTTTGCCGACTACCGCCACAACTTTACGAAAGATGCCTATGCCGGACTTTATGTATCCCATCAGCAGCCGGAAGAATATATCGGCGTCTATGGCAAGACACCGATTGTCGGTAAATTCTGGGTCAGCGGCGAATATATTCACAACAGCAATACGGATAAACCAGCTGCTGAATGGTTAAACGGTGCAGGTGATGCATTCGGTGACGTTAATTATGGTTATAAATACCGTGGTGCCAATGCATCGACAGATGGCTATATGGTAGGTCTTCATTATGGTCATGCTAAGAAGAAAGGCACATGGGAAACCGCTGTTAAATACTTCAATGTCGATCAGAACTTGTTCATGAACGATAACTACGGCGGCTATAAAGATTATATCGATGAAATGGGCTTCAAAGGCTTCGGTTGGGAAACCGATTACGCTGTCAGTGATAATTCCAAGATTTCTCTCTTGCGGTATTGGGGTTCCACTACACCGGATAATAGAAACGTTGATAGCAAAGGCAAAGCACTTCAGAAAGCAACGAAGAATTCCTTCTACCTTAAATTTGTTACGAAATTCTAATGATTTTTCCGCAGTTATGGGGTATTGTGCTTGACATACAAGCACAACTCCTCATACTGTAATCGATACGCTCATAAATATTAATGAATATAAAAAGGAGTGACGTACCCATGATAGGCAAGAAAACCTTAACGGCTATGGTCTTGGCCGGCTTGATGGCAGTACAGTTTACGGCTGTCATTTCCGCCAAGGACGTAGCAGCCGCAACGGCGCAGCCGACTGCTATTACAGCACAGGCACAAAATGTTAAAGCAGAACCGCAGGAAGTCAAAAAGGCTCCCAAACTGGCTCTTAAAATCGACCGTGTCGATAAAGACCAACTGCCCCGCAATTTCCGTACATCCAATGACAAATTCAAGGGCTTGACCAAAGACGGCGTACTCCCGTCTCGTGAAGGAATGTCTACAACGCGTGCCTCGGCAAGTAGTATCTTCTCAGAAAAAGAATTTGTAAAAGTCTTGAAGACAGTTCCAGTTAAAGCAGACAAGTTCTACGATATTGACTTGCGCGCTGAATCTCACGGCTATATTAACGGCACTGCAGTCAGCTGGTTTGCAGACCATGACTGGGGCAATGATGGCCGTACACCGTATATCGTAAAACACGTTGAAACGGACCAGCTTAATAACGTAAAGAAAAAAGGCGTTGTGGAAATTTATCAGTTCAATGATAAAACCAACAAATTGATGACGCCGATTGAAATGCAGGTCAATAGTGTTCGCAACGAAGAACAGATGGTAAAAGAACACGGTGCCAACTACTACCGCATCGTTATCGATGACCATTTCCGTCCGAGCGACAAAAACATGGATGATTTCATCGCGTTCTACAAAACGCTGCCAAAGGACGCATGGCTCCATTTCCACTGCTATGCAGGCATGGGCCGCACGACCATCATGATGGTTGCATATGACATCATGAAAAACGCGTCCAAAGTAAGCTTTGATGACATCATCAAACGCCAGGCGTTGATTGGTATCGTAGACCTCAGCGAAATCAAAGACAGCAAGAAAAACTGGGGCCGTAAATTATACATCGACCGTTACCAGTTTACGAAACAGTTCTATGAATACTGCAAAGCGCATCCAAACTTTGACATCAAATACAGCGACTGGACGAAACAGCATGGCTACGAAAGCTATGAACCGGACTATGAAGGTTATGTATGGCGTATTGACACAGCTGATAAAAATAAACTGCCGCGCAACTTCCGCACAAGCCTTTCTAAATTCGGTGAAGTAGATAAAAAATATGTTGGTCAGTTAGATCCGGCGTATGTTCCGACTCGTAAAGGCATGGATACATTGAACATTTCCGGTTCCGGCCAGTGCTCTGCTGGTGAATTCAAAGCCGTAGTAGCAGAACTCAAGAAATATGCCAAAGGTCCAATTTATGATTTTGACCTTCGTCAGGAATCTCACGGCTACTTCAACGGCAATGCAGTTAGCTGGTATGGTCTCCGCGATTGGGGCAATCTCGGAAAATCCCATGATGTTATCATCAAAGATGAAACAAACCGTATCAAATCAGCTCTTGGCCAGAAAGTAGTGGTTTCTGAATTGGATAAGAAGAAGTTCGCTATGAATCCGAAAGAAATCAAGATTACGAGTGCCATGACAGAAGAAGAAATGGCGAAATCTCTTGGCGTCAACTACGTTCGTATTACGGCTACAGATCATGTATGGCCGGCTCCGGACTGCGTCGATCAGTTTGTCAATTTCTTCCGTACCATGCCGAAAGATGCATGGCTCCACTTCCACTGCCAAGCTGGTGTAGGCCGCACGACGGCATACATGGCAATGGCTGATATGATGAAGAACCCGGATGTTTCTTTGAAAGACATCTTACAGCGTCAGCACTTAATCGGCGGCAACTATGTTGCATACAAGATTCCCAAACCAAAGAAAGATCAGTGGAAAGCAGATTACTATGCAGACAAAGCACGTATGGTAAAATTGTTCTACAAATACGTACAGCAAAACTACCAGAACAACTTTGCAACTTCCTGGTCCAAGTGGCTTGAAAAGCATGATGTAGTAGGTTAAAATTCCTTTTATAGCCGAAAGGATTTTATAGCCAATATATAGGGATATATAATACATGAAAAAGGAACAGTCTCATGTGAAAACATGGGATTGTTCCTTTTTTAGTATTTCACTATATCAGTTGATTGTCTTTGGCAATTTTCTGGATTTGTTCTATAGAATACGATGTGATTTTAGCTATTACCGAAAAATCGATACCTTCCCGTATCATTCCTATGATAGTAGATGTCATGCCCTTTTCAATACCTTTCGCAATACCTTGCTGATATCCCAGCATTCGTTCATCGTGCAAGTTCATTTCGTATTTCATATATTCACCCCGCAGTCGTCTATCTTGTTTGATTCGGATAATTTCGTTGTCTATTTCTTTGGTAAAATCATCAGATATGATATGTTCCCGCATATACTGTAAAAAATTCTTTATATGTGCAGTTACATTGCCATGTGTTCCTCTAGCGTTCAGGAACAGAATTGTTGCCTTGTCTGGCAGGATGAGGGAGAGGTCTTCATGACATCGTTTTTGAAACGTATATGTATATTGGCCTTTAGCAAATAAATCGAAGCCACAGATAAATATAATGTACGTTTCAGCCAGTTTATCATATGAATCACCTTTTTGCAGCATGTCCATATCCATCATGGCTTGGTAATAGCGAGTACGCTTGGGCAGTAGAGATTCATGTGTTGCTGTATGTATGACATCGGCAGCCTGCATTTCGATGTTGTATCGTGTATGGTTTTCATCCTGGGCGATGACATCCATGCGAATTCCTTTGCTGGATTGGTAAATCGTAACACTTTTTTCTACTTCGACAAATGTTAATGTTTCAATCTGAATTTGCAGAATTTCTTCAATAAGCCGTTTGCAGATTCGTTTGTTTTCCATCACTTTTTTGAAGAGAAAATCATTTTGTATCGTCAATCTGTCAAATGTAGTTTCCATTATTTCATCTCCTATATTATATCATGTATCTTGATATGAATACTATAGCAGACGAAGATTAGAAGAAGATTAAAATAAGATTAGAATTAGATTAAAATTTTATAGAAAAAAGATAGGGGAGAATACAGCAGGACAGACGAACTGATATGTCGGTAAACAAAAAGGGCCGCCGCACAAAGCGGCAAGCCCTTTTATGTATGTATCTATTTTGATAATGGGATTTTGAAAGGAAGTGATTTTTGTAAAACAGTGGATTACCGAAGGATAGCGCCGGAAATAACCATCTGCTGTACCTGGTTAGTGCCTTCGTAAATCTGTGTGATTTTAGCATCGCGCATGTAGCGTTCAACCGGATATTCACGAGTGAAGCCGTAACCGCCAAATACCTGTACAGCGTCTGTCGTAACCTGCATAGCTACGTCAGAAGCATATTTTTTAGCGATAGCTGCATCTACAGAGTAGGATTTAACGTCAGGCTGGCCCATTTTCCAAGCAGCTTTGTATACAGCCAAACGAGCTGTTTCAATTTTGAGTTTCATATCAGCGAGCATGAAGCCTACAGCCTGGAATTTAGCGATCGGTTTGCCGAACTGTGTACGTTCTTTAGCGTATTTAACAGCTTCGTTGTAAGCGCCTTCTGCAATGCCGAGAGCCTGTGCGCCAACGCCGACACGGCCGCCGTCCAAGGTCATCATAGCGATTTTGAAGCCTTCGCCTTCTTTACCAAGGAGGTTTTCAGCCGGAACTTTTACGTTCTGGAATACGAGTTCACGCTGTACGGAAGCGCGGATACCCATTTTGATTTCTTCTTTGCCGTATGTGAAGCCTTCCATGCCTTTTTCGAGGATGAAAGCGCTCATGCCTTTAGCACCTTTGGATTTATCTGTAGCTGCAAAAACAACTGTTACGTCAGCTTCGCCGCCGTTGGTGTTGAAGACTTTGGAGCCGTTCAATGTATAGCTGCCATCTGCGTTTTTAGTAGCAACTGTAGCACCGTTCAAAGCATCTGTGCCGGCGTTCGGTTCTGTAAGACCGAATGCACCGAGTTTTGTGCCTTCTGCCAACGGTTTTAAGAATTTCTGTTTCTGTTCAGCTGTGCCGAATTTCCAGATAGGCCAGGAGCAGAGCATGGTGTGTACTTCAAAGCTCAAAGCGATGGAAGGGTCAACTTTTGCAACTTCTTCGCAGGCAACAGCCAAGCTGAGGAAGTCAGCGCCAACGCCGCCGTTTTCTTCTTCCCAAGGAATACCGAGAAGGCCGAGGCTGCCCATGTCATCGAGAATGGAGCGGTCGAAAACTTCTTTTTCGTCGCGGTCTTTAACCGTTAAAGCCAATTTTTTTTCAGCAAAGTCTTTAGCAAGATTAGCGATATCCTGCTGCATTTCACTAAGTTTAAAATCCATAATGTAATTCCTCCTAAGATTATACATATATATTTAAAAGCAGTTGCTTTTAAATCAAATAAAAAACGTGCAGAAACGATGTATCAGTACATCGTGTTTTCTGCAGTAGATAATACCTGATCATCCAATCAGATACTATCTACTGCAGGGGAGCCCTGGCAGGTTCCCCGTGCAGTGAGGTCAATACAGACGATTGACAAGGTATGTGTCAGGCGACACGATTAGAGAATTTCGGAGAAAGCCTGAATACGTGTACGAATCTGTTCGAGAGACGGAGATTCGAGGTCCACGTCAACAACCGTGTAGCGAAGGCCGGCTTTTTCGAACTGTACTTTGTAAATAGGATAATCGAATTCTTCCGGATCGCAGAAACGCATCATGCAGATAACGACAGCGTCAGCGTCATATTTTTTAGCCATATCGATGAGCATCTGTCCACGCGGTTTGTTAGCGTTCATAGCGAGCGGGCAGCCATCGAAATCCTGCCACCATTTAGCGAGCTGTTCGAGCGGGTCAATGCCAGCCGGAACGTCGTTGCGGTACTGACGGGATTCTTGAGCGAGGTCGTCGGCTACGACAGCCATGTTGAATTCGCTGAAGATATCAAGGAATTCATCCGGTTCAGCCATAATACCGGAAAGGATAACTTTTTTGCCAGTCCAAGGCTGTACTTTTTCAGCTTTGACAGCGTCGATTAATTCACGAACCAATTTAGTGTGTTCTGCTTTGTCCATGAACCAACGAGCTTTGATGACGTCATGACGTTTTACCGGTGTGAAGATTTGCGGATACTGAGCAGCTACGTCGCAGAATTCACGCATAACCTGACGGTTTTCGTTGTAAACTTTGATAGCTTCCTGCAGTGCCATGTCTGTGATTTTTACGCCCAAAATACGTTCTAATTCGCTGCGGACATGTTCATATTCTGCTTTGAGGAAGTCAACAGCAGCCTGGATTTTACGGTTCTGCGGATGTGTGAAAACAACAACCGGAGCTTTGCCGTGCCATTTCTGGCTCATGCAGCGGAGTGTATCGCAGGGAACGGAGAAGAGAACAGCGTCGAGGCAGTCATACGTGCCGTTGAGCTGTAATTCCATATCAGCCTGCATCAAAGAACAAGCGAATGGAGGTAAATATGTACGAGCTGCGGAAATGGTCGGTTTCTGTGCGCCAAAGAGGCCTACAGGAAGATAGCCGGCTGCATATACGATTTCTTCTGGAGCATAGTACGGCATAATACCTACAAGGCCTTTGCCCTGTTTTTTATATTCTAAAACCGTTTTTTTAGGATGGTTTGCTACTTCTTGAAATTTGCTGATAAGTTCATCAATCTGGCTCATTAGTGATTGCCTCCTTCATTGGCTTTCTTTTCGTCCATTGTTTCACACAATGCTTCAACACGAGTATCGAATTGTGCTTCCGAGAAGTTACGCGGATCGGTCTGGTCGCCGTCGAAAATAACATACGGAACACCGAGGTTTTTCTGAATGCGTTTGCCACCTTCATCGTTGAGGAGACTCATGTTCTTGCAGGAACGGTTCTGATGCATGATCAAGCCGTCGCATTTGCCGTCACGAACGATGTTTTCCAATACTTCGCCGCGGCGTTCGAGGCAGCAGTTGATGTATGTACGTGTATATGCTTCTGCCATGGATTCGAGGTTGCCCGGTTCATAGGAAACATCCCACATGCCAGGATATGCGGAGCCTGTCATCAAAGCGCCTTTGCCTTTTAATTCTTTGAATGTATGGCCCAAAGCAATCCATACAGCGATACCTTCCCAGGTTACACGTGTTTTTTCGTTTTCGCCAAATGCCCATTTTTTAGCAGCAACTTTAGCGTCCAATTCTTTGATTAATTTGTTGAATGTGATTTCAGCATAGTCAAGGTCACGAGCTGCTACGGCAAGGCCCATGTAGTTGAAGAGGTCAAAGCCATTGAGCGGGGACGGTTTGTAGCAGAGATAGGAAGCGATTTTGTTCCAAGCTGCGATAGAACGCTGTGTCTGTTTCTGTACTTCGAAGAATTTTTCGTAGTTGAACGGACGGCCGCAGAGTTCTTCGAGCTGTTTGATAGCGTGTTTGAATTCGCCTACGATATACTGTTTAGCGTGTTTTGTAACAGGATATTCATGGTTGAACGGTACGTCGATAGTAATTAAAGGAATGTTCAATTCTTTAGCCAAGTTTTCGTACCATTTCAACAAGGTGTTGCAGATGTTGTTGCAGGTGAGGATAACATCCGGCAAAGGAATACGGGATGCCGGGGATTTTTTCAATACGTCCGGTTCTTCGCCGCCGTTTAATGCCTGCTGTTTGAGGCATTCCATGTAGCCCATGTTGACACGGCAGTAGGAACAGATGTCCTGGTTATAACCTTTGTTTTCAGCAACTTCGAGCATGTCCGGAGCACCATGACGGGCACCAATGCCGGCTGCATGTGTTTCTGGGAATACAACAGCAATGTCCATCGCTGTGCAGAATTCAGGAGGTGCTACAGAGGCAGCCCAGCATACGAGACGGCCTTCTTTTTTTGCTTTTCTAGCATCTTCATCGACTTTCGGCAGGAAATAGCCAAGCGCATCTTTGGCGCTCATGCTTTCGATATCTACTGCTTTTTCTTCACTCATTACGATCTCTCCTTTTATCGGTTGGATAAGCTAATGTACTATTTTATATGTCATCTTCCGGAAGGGGAAGAAATAACCTTATTTATGTTTCGCTGCTTTTTCATAGGCAATCAAAGCAGCCCCTAAGGCACCAACTGCCTGCGGATGAGCAGCTACACGGACGGGAACGCCCAATTCTTTAGAAATGGCATCGACAACGCCGGGATCACGGGAACCGCCGCCGGTCATTGTCAGGTCTGCACCGACGCCAACACGGCGTACAAGCGCGCTGGCCTTGCTGGCGATGGAGCGATGAACACCGGCTACGATGTCTTCCTTGGGAATGTTTTTGGACAGCAGAGAAATAACTTCTGATTCAGCAAATACGGTGCATGTACTGCTGACAGCTGCCGGATGCTGGGATTTAAAGTACCAGTCGCCCATTTCAGACATTGGAATTTCCAATACTTTGGACATGACATCGAGGAAACGGCCTGTACCGGCTGCGCATTTGTCGTTCATGGCAAACTGCATGACCAAGCCTTCGTTGTTCAGCTTAATTGCTTTGACATCCTGGCCGCCAATATCCAAAATCGTTGTCGTGCCGGGGCATTCAAAAAGGGCACCCTTGGCATGACAGGTGATTTCACTGACTTCGCCTTTGGCGGCGACGACGTTGAAGCGGCCATATCCTGTAGCGATGATATTTGCCATATCGTCTAACGTCAGGTTAGTATCTTTAAATACTTCATTCAAGACACGTTCCGGACCGGTAGAGCCTGTACCGATTTCAATAACGGCTTGTGCAACGATACGGTTGCCGTCTTCTAAAATAACGGCTTTAGAAGACGAAGAACCAACATCAATTCCAAGTGTATACATACGTTTTATCCTTTCCATTACCTGTCACGCCTGGCGTGCGGGGTGATGCGTTGATTATTTATTGTAGTTAATCGGAGCGACAGTCTGTACGTATTCTACGAGAATACCCTGGTCTGTGCTCGGACGACGGAAGTTGACGATAATGTCATCTGTACCCTGAACGGCTTTCTTTTCAAGCATGCAGCCCGGGCATTCTTTTTCCATGTGCTGACGAACAGCTTCAACATCGTCTACTTCGAATGCGAGGTGGGCAATGCCGCCTTTGCCGTTGTTAAATTTAGTCAAGACGCCTTCATGCGGAATAATCATTTCGAGCGGTGTACTGTATTCACCTTTCTTAGTGAAAATGAGGTCTGCATGGTATGCATCTACGAAGCCGGAATAATCCACTTCGAGGCCGTTGGTTTTGATGAAAGCCTGAGCCTGTTCCATTGTCGGGAGTACGATGCCGACGTGGTGGAGACGCATCGGATGCCATGTATCATGGAGTTCACCGGCTTTACCCAATTTTTCAAACGGATTGACGCCGTGGCCTGTGATAGGAGCCGTTGTCTGTACGTATTCAACGAGGATACCCTGGTTGGTGCTCGGACGACGGAAGTTGACGATAATATCATCTGTACCCTGAACAGCTTTCTTTTCGAGCATGCAGCCCGGGCATTCAGCTTCCATTTCCTGGCGAACAGCTTCGACGTCGTCTACTTCAAAAGCGATATGAGCGATGCCGCCTTTGCCGCCGTTGAATTTAGTCAAAACGCCTTCGTGCGGAATAATCATTTCGATTGGGCTGCAGAATGGGCCTTTTTTAGTGAAAATCAAATCAGCATGATATGCGTTAACAAAACCGGCATAGTCGATTTCAAGACCGTTTGCCTGAATAAAGTCATGTGCTTGTTGTAATGTAGGAAGTACAATACCTACGTGGTGCAATCTCATTGGTTTCATGATATGCATGTCTCCTTTTATAATTTGTTATATATAATATGGGTCAGATTATTTCTTTAATCCCATAGGACCATCCTGGAAAATCCGAAGATCCATTGTTTTGTAATCGCCAACAATAGGTTTGAAGTCCATGTGGGCGAGGATGTCTTTTTCTACATCGATGCCAGGAGCAACTTCTGTCAATTTTAAGCCGTCTTTTGTCAATTCAAAGACGCAGCGTTCTGTAATGTAATGAACTTTCTGGCCTTTACGCATAGCATAGGAACCGTTAAACGTAATCTGGTCGACGTTTTTGACGAATTTCTTAGCTTTGCCTTCTTGGAGAATTTTGACTTTGCCGTCTTCTACAGCGATTTTCAAACCGCCGGCAGTAAAGGTACCGCAGAAGAATACGTTTGGCGTCTGCTGAGAAATGTTCGGGAAACCGCCGCAGCCGGCAATGTTTGTACCGAATTTGCTGACGTTGATGTTGCCAGTAGCATCGCACTGCGCCAAGCCGAGGAAGGTCATATCCAAACCGCCGCCATCGTAGAAGTCAAACTGATAGGGGTGGTCGATAATGGCTTCTGCATTACGTGTAGAACCAAACTGTGCGCCGCCCTGCGGAACACCGCCGATGGCACCATTTTCGACTGTCAACGTAATGGTATCTGCAATGCCTTCTTCACCGGCAACAGAAGCAACATATTCCGGAGCACCGACACCGAGGTTGACGATTGCATTTTCTGTGAGGAACAATGCACCGCGACGGCCAATGATTTTCTTTGCACTCATCGGCAAAGGAGCACCGGCTTCACCAAGGGGAGCACGGCGTTCGCCGCATAATGTCGGGTCAAAAGCACAGCCAAATGCTTGTTCATGATCTTTTTCATCAGCAACAACGACATAGTCAACATAAATGCCAGGAATTTTTACCAGGCGCGGATCTAATGTGCCGTGTTCTACGACGCCTTTGACCTGTACGACAACGATGCCGCCGCAGTTGTGAACGGCCTGTGCAACCGAAGTGTTTTCCAAAGGAGCGACTTCTTCTTCCATCGTGATGTTGCCGACTTCATCTGCATAGGTGCCGCGAAGGAATGCTACATTTACAGGGAATGTCGGATAGAAGAGTTGTTCCTGTCCTTCAATCGTAAGAAGTTTTACAATGTCTTCTTTTGTTACATCATTTAATTTACCGCCGCCCTGGCGAGGATCGAGGAACGTTTCCAAACCAATATCAGTGAAAACACCCATTTTATGACCAGCCAATGCGCGGAACCAGTGGAGAAGTGTACCCTGTGCACAGTTATATGCTTCGATTTTATTTTCTACGGCCAATTTTGCAATAGCCGGAACGGTTTGATAGTGACCCAAGATAGCACGTTTGAGTAATCCTTCATGAGCCAGATGTTCACCGCCGCGGCCATCACGTTTGCCCTGAGAAGCCGTATAAATGTATGTTAAGTTTTTAGGACTGCCTGTTTCCAAGAAACGCTGTTCCAATGCTTTGGTCAGTGCTTCAGGATGGGCACAGCTTACAAAACCAATAGATGTAAGCGTATCGTTGTCTTTGACAAGCTTTGCTGCATCAGCAGCTGTGATAATTTTCACTTTCTTCATTGCCGAATATAACCTCCTATGTTTTTATCTCCTTTTAAAATCGTTTTATAATTCTATAAAAGAATTTATAAATAAATAATATTCACATGGAGAATTTTATGGAAATTCGTACAAAGCAGTACGATTCAACCTCACTGCATTTGTATTACCTGTAAGAATACTATCACGAAAAAATAATAGCGTCAAGGAATAATGTAAAAATTATTGTAGACTTTTTTGTAATACATGGAAGAACATTATACTTAAAAGTTTTAGAACTAAATAATAATAAACCAAGGTATATTTACTGTTTTCTTATGTTTTTTAGGAACAATTCTGCATTCTTATGGAGAATAGTAATATCAATTCTGTGAAAGAATAATAAACAGAAGAAGAAAAATATATAAAATGTTATATATAATACTGTTTACGACGTAAATTTCGTATACAAAAATAATTAATATAAAGAATAATATTCCGTTTAGTACAAATAGAAAAGATAAAAGTGAAAATAAGAACATAACGAACGGCGTTTTGAGAAAGAAAAAGGATTTACTAGAAATCTAGAAGGTAAAATGACATAAAAATAGACTGCGGCAGAGAAAAATGCTGCTAGAGAGTGAAATGAAGGCATGGCTGGCATGAAAAAAAGTCGCAGCTGAATCGGTGTATTGGAGTTGCTCTAAACGAAAATGTTTTGTATCCTGCAAGAGGAGGTGATACGATGAAGGCGAATAACGTATTTCAAGAACGACTGCAGCTATTACTCGAAATACAGGAAGAAAATATACAAAATCCGTTACTATGTCACGGTATAGTACATGTTTTTATGGATACATTTGATGCAGGGCAAGCTGCTTTGCGAGAATATATGCGGCAACATCAGATTAAAGAAGCTGCGAGAGGTACCCCAAAAGAGTTGCTAATGGAGGCGTATGAACGGATTCTGTCTGTTCCAGAGGAAACGTGGCTTCATATGCTGCAGGATAGGTATCATCCTGAACATGCAGAAGAGATACAGCATAAAGCAAGACGTGTTTTAGATGAATATATTCCTGCTTTTGTAGCACTGCAAAATTTTATAGTATCACAAAAAAGCAATAGAATTTGTTAATAGAATATATAAGACGAGGTAGCATTTTTACTGCTATCTCGTTTTTTATATTTGTTAAGGTAGGACTTAAAATAAGCCATGAAGAATAATCATGCACATGAATAGATTAATTCATTTTCTAGAGAAAATGTTGTGTGATATAACAGAAATAAGATAGAATGTATATTGGATATTTTTTATTACATATTAGTATACTGTAATCATCATATAGGAGGTGGATTTATAAAATGGAATATTGATAACGTAATGGAAGGGAGAGTGAGTAGTATGAATATTGATCATTTCATGTATTTCATTGAAACTGTAAAAAAACAAAGCTTTACTAGAGCTGCCGATGCATTGTTTATTAGTCAATCAACTATTAGCAAGGCGATTCGTTCGCTGGAAAAAGCGTATGATACAGAGCTGATAGATCGCACAGCCAAAAAGTTTAAACTTACTTCCGCAGGGGAAATTTTTTATCACAGTGCAGTAAAAATTGTATCTAACTACCAATCGGAAACTGAAGTTTTGTCTGTATTGCTGCATAGCCGGAGAGGAACACTGACACTAGGAATTCCACCTGTAACTATTACGATTGTCCATTCTATTTTGCATCAATATCAACAAATGTACCCGGGTATTCATTTGCGTGTATCTGAATTAGGGGCTAAGGCAGCTTATTCATTGACGAAAACAGGGGCAGTAGACATTAGCATTTTGATACAGCCCTTTGTAGATCCGGACTTTGTTCAAATTCCATTTTTGCATTCTGAAGTAGTTTGTGCTGTGGCACCAAGTCACCGCTTGGCCAATTATGGTTCTATTACATTTTCTCAATTGGAACAAGAGCCATTTTATGTTTTGGATAAAACATTCATGCTGTATGACAGTATTGTTGAAAGTTGCCGTAAAGCTGGATTTTTACCTCATATTGTACGTGAAAGTTCTCAATGGGATTTGCTGATTGAAGCTGTCAGTAATAGTGATAGTATTACCTTGTTGCCTAAGCCGATTATTGATAAATTTTGTAGTAAAAAGATTGTACAACTCCATTTACAAGAACCAGAACTGCCTTGGATTCCAACCGTGGCTTACCATAGAGAAAAATTTATATCCACGCCGATGAAATTATTTTTAGATATGATTTATAAAATAAAAGATAGAATGTGAATTATATAGCATGAGAATTCCTTTTTTGATTAGAGTAAAGTCAAAAAAGGAATTTTTTATGAAAAT
Source organism: bacterium (assembly GCA_963655305.1). Lineage (GTDB taxonomy): Bacteria > Bacillota > Negativicutes > Veillonellales > Megasphaeraceae > Megasphaera. The sequence continues at coordinate 64,198 of CAVKEA010000002.1, read as the reverse complement.
ATAAAGTTAAAAATGAAAACATTTCATGACATGTGTGAATTCAAACCATTTAACAATAAATAGGGCAAAATGATACGATAAATACAACAAAAACATGTTGAAAAGTCACTATATCAAAGATAAAAGTAGTGCATTAGTTATGGCTGTTTTAATTTTTTGTATATTCCAAATTCACGAAGTATAAAAAAGGAGTGGATGTCTGCATGGATTTAAACGTCATCATTATTATTTTGAGCTTGATTGGATTGATAGCGTTTGCATATCGCGGCTTTTCCGTCATTATGATGGCTCCCATTATGGCGATTTTGGCAGCAACGTTATCAGGATTGGATATCATGCCATCGTATACAGAATTATTCATGGGCAAAGCAGTTACGTATATTAAATCCTATTTTCCCGTATTTATGTTAGGTGCTATTTTTGGAAAAGTGATGGAAGAAACGGGCCTTGCTCGAAGTCTTGCCAGTGCCATTATCAATGGTTTGGGTAAAGAACCGCATAAAGCAGTCTTATCTATCGTTTTAGCTTCGTCGATTTTGACATATGGCGGCGTTCTTTTATTTGTCGTAGTCTTTGCTGTCTATCCGTTTGCTGCAGCACTATTTAGGGAAGTTAATTATCCGAAGCGTTTTGTACCGGCGGCGATTGCTTTAGGTGCCTTTACGGCTACAATGGATAGTTTTCCAGGTACTCCACAAATTCAAAATATCATTCCAACAACTTATTTTGGTACGAATCTTTATGCGGCACCTCTTGCTGGAATTATTGGTACAATTATTATTTATGGTAGCGGTTGCTATTACCTTGTTTTTCGTTTAAAAAGGGCACTTGCTTGCGGAGAAGGATATGGAAATCATACATTAAATGAATTGGTTTCCAATACAGATGCTAAACTATTTTCTTGGAAAGTAGCCTGTATTCCTCTAATTACTGTATTAGCTGTAAACTTTGTTATTACTGAATATATTCATTGGGATATAAATATATTGGTTCCATTTCAACAAATGAAAGGAATTCCCTTAGTTGCTGGAAAGGTACAAAATGTTGCCAGTGTTTGGGCGTTGATTATTTCTTTAGTTGCAGGGATTGTTATTGCCTTAGCAGTGGGATGGAGAGAAGTAAAGACCGTTACGTCCATGTCTAAAATTTTAAATGCAGGGGCTATTGGGTCCTTGCTTGCCATTATGAACACGGCATCTGAAGTAGGATATGGTAACGTTATTTCCCAACTTCCAGGTTTTGCTAAAGTTGCTCAATTTCTTATTGATATCCATCTAGGTGAAACACCTCTTGTATCAGAAGCGGTTACAGTTACTATTTTGGCGGGAATAACTGGGTCTGCGTCTGGTGGTATGGCTATTGCCCTTGAGTTAATGGCGCAGAATTGGCTGTCATGGGCACAGTCGATTGGTATGGGACCGGAAATTCTCCATCGTGTCGCCTCTATGGCATCTGGCGGCTTGGATACGCTGCCCCATAATGGTGCTGTTATTACGTTGTTAGCTGTATGTGGACTTAGTCATCGTGAATCATATCGAGATATTTGTGTTACAACATTATTAATAAAAATTATTGCGGTATTTATTATTATTGCCATTTATACATTGACAGGAATATATTAAATCATCAGTTAATTACTATATAGAAAGGAAGAAACCATATGGCAAAATTTATATCTGCTGCGGAAGCAGTAAAAAAAATTCATAATGGAGCCGTACTGGCGACAAGTGGTTTTGTTGGTAGTCTGGTACCGGAAACCATTTTAAAAGAAATTCAGTCTTCGTTTTTGCAGACAGGCAAGCCTCGTGATTTGACGGTTATTTTTGCAGCGGGACAAGGAGACGGCGGTGAACGCGGTTTGAATCATTTGGGAGAAGAAGGACTGCTTCGCTGTGTTATTGGTGGCCATTTTAACTTAACCCCCCGCATTGGAAATTTAATCAATGATAATAAGATTTTGGCTTACAATTTACCGCAGGGTACAATTTCCCAGTGGTTTCGTGATATTGCAGGCCGTCGCCCCGGGACGATTACGAAAGTAGGTTTGGGAACATTTGTAGATCCGCGAGTAGAAGGGGGACAAATTAATCAAAAAACGCAGGCACAGCAGGAAGGCTGGGTAGAAGTTGTCAACTTAAAAAATGAAGAATGGCTTTGGTATCGGCCGTATCCTATCAATGTGGCAATTATCCGTGGGACGACGGCTGATGAAGACGGTAATATTACGATGGACCAGGAAATCGGTACAGGAGAAGTATTAGCAATTGCTGAAGCTGCGCGTGCCTGCGGAGGTATTGTCATAGCACAAGTTAAACAAATTGCCAGAGGAGATACGCTGGACCCGAAAGACGTAAAAATTCCGGGAGTCCTTGTAGATTATATCGTAAAAGGCGAAGAAGGAGATCACCAAATGACATGGGATTATGAATATAATCCTGGATTTAATGGTGATATGAAAGTACCATTAGGGTCTTTGGAAGCGCTGCCACTGAATAATCGGAAAGTCATTGCTCGCCGTTGTGCTATGGAATTGATTCCTAATGCCGTCGTTAATTTAGGGATTGGCATGCCTGAGGGTGTATCTTCTATTGTTGCTGAAGAAGGTATTAGTGGCATGGTGTTGACGACAGAAGCTGGGACAATTGGCGGTACGCCGGCTGGAGGGTTAAGTTTTGGTGCATCGACCAATGCTGCGGCAATATTAGACCAACCATATCAATTTGATTTTTATGATGGCGGTGGTGTGGATTTGGCTATTTTGGGACTAGCTGAATCTGATCGGGAAGGCAATATTAATGTCAGCAAATTTCATGGACGTGTCGCTGGCTGCGGCGGCTTTATCAACATTACACAAAATTCCAAGCAGGTTATTTTCTGCGGTACTTTTACAGCAGGCGGTCTAAAAGAAAAAATAGAAGACGGCAAGCTGATTATTGTTCAAGAAGGACGCAACAAGAAATTCCTCAATCATGTAGAACAAGTTACCTTCAGTGGTACCTATGCCAATACTGTAGGGCAGCCAGTTTTATATGTAACAGAACGGGCTGTATTTCAATTAACTCCGAATGGCTTGGAATTAATTGAAATTGCGCCGGGTATTGATTTGAATAAAGATATTTTAGCACACATGGATTTCACACCAATTGTGAAAGAAGTAAAGGCTATGGATGCACGTATTTTTGCTGACGAACCCATGGGACTAAAAATATAAATTTGTTATGAAAGGAGGAAAGTATATGGCACAAGATATTCCTTATGAAAATATTCATATAGGTGATACAGCATCTCTATCCAAAACAATTACTGAACATGATGTGTATTCATATGCAGGCATTACAGGTGATTTTAATCCTGTACATGTGAATGCAGAGTTTGCTAAACAATCTATGTTTAAACAACGAATTGCGCATGGAATGATTTCGGCAGGGCTAATTTCAGCTGTTTTGGGTACAGAGATGCCGGGAGTAAATACGATTTATATGAATCAGAAGCTTAGTTTTTTAGCGCCTGTTTTTTATGGCGATACGCTCACTGCGACTGTGGAGTGCAAAGAAAAAAACGATGAAAAACATCGTATTATTTTTCAGACAACTGTTGTCAATCAAAATGGAAAAATTGTTACTAATGGGGAAGCCCGCGTGATGAAAAGATAACATACCAGCGTTAGATATATACCGGAAAACTATTTGAATTGAATCCGCTGATGCATTGCTTATAGACACTGCTTACATTATTATGTTTCACATAAAGTATCACTTAAGACATTGTGCCGTATATATGGCACGATGAAACATGACTCTATATACATACCTGTATGTTTTGCTTACACAAAAAGCCCTTTACAAGTTCCTAAACCTGCTGCCTTAGGAACTTACGTAAAGGGCTTTCTTGTATAAAATTATCATTCGCGTGCACAGACAAATCGGTTTGCAATTTGTACCTTATTGGACTCGCTGTGACAGAGCTTGATAGCATTGCTGAGAAAATGGAATGGCAATGTGCAGTTTTTGCGCTGTGCGGACTAAATAGCCGCTGAAGGTATCGAGTTCGCTTTGGTGACCGTTCATGACGTCACGGGCCAGAGAACTGTACACGTTTTTATCTTCCTGCTTGAGGATACGGTCATAGATGGTATCGACGAGCGTGTCATCTAATTGTACACCCAATGCTTTACCTATCGTATAGGCTTCTTCGATAAGCTGACGGAATTCTTTTTTGCCGTTAGGTTTGTCCAGGGCATTGCCAATGGTACATTCATAATAAGCTGTGATGACATTATACGCGCAGTTGAGAATGTATTTATTCCAAATTTCTTTAGTAATATCGTTGGCTTTTCGCGTTGTTAGTCCTTCGTGATTGAGTACGTCATATGCCGTTTGGGCTGCGTCTTCATCCGTAGAGCCGAGGTAGATGCGGGCAAAATGACCAAATTGGCTGATAGAAAAATCTTCATTATATGCCGAGGTGATATAAATGCAAGTATCGACAAAGCGGCTTTGGTGGAAGATGGTTTTTGCTGTTTCCAAATGGTCTACACCGTTTAAGATGAGGACTATGATGGTATGGTCATCTACACAAGGGCGCAGGGCTTCCAGGGCAGAAACTAAGGAATAGTTTTTTACGCAGACAAAAATAATATCTTGGATGCCGGCATCTGCCGGTGTGTCCGTAACATACGGATGGGCAACACGTTCGCCAAAGAAATCGCTGTGAAGGACTAAGCCGTTTTGCTGGATAGATTCTTTGCGTTTCTTGCGGGCAATCAGCGTTACGTCTGTATAATTGGCACATAACACGGAAGCTACATACCCGCCGACGCCGCCGATTCCGGTAATCATAATTTTCATAAAAGTCACATTCTTTCTTTTAGATAGATGTTAAAAAAATAAAAAGTAATTATGTTCTATATCATTATATTATAAAGTAAAATGATGAGAAAACATAGAGTGTATTTTTTATAAATATGAATCTTCGGTTTCTATTGTCGTGCGGATTTCTTGTAAAAATCCTTCTATCTGCGGGGTCATGACTTTATTTGCATGCAGTATCAGCTGCACAGACGGCGTTTCATGAAAATCTTTGATGGGAAGAATACGGACGAGTTCTTGTTTGGCTGCCTGCATTACGGTATATAAAGGAAGGACCGAAAGAAAATTCCCCTTGCTGACGAGCCGTGTAGCTGTATCTGCGCTTTGCAGGGTCAACACAGGATGGAGCGTAATGTTTTGGGACGCGATGGCACTTTGAAAATGAACAATGTACGGTGCTGTCAATTCCATGAGAATAAATTCTTCGTCTTTTATATCAGCCAGACGAAGGGACGTTCGTTTGCTCAGCGGATTGTCGGGATGAGCAATGACGACTACTTGTTCCGGCTTGGAATACCAAGTCTGCCACTGTGTCTGCGGCAGCGGGTCTGCAATCAAGCAGGCAAAATCGAGAATACCTGTCTGCATTCCGTCTTGAAGGGAAGCAGTGTCATCGACGATTAGTTCTACTTTGACGTGGGGAAAGCGTTGATGATACCGCAGCAATGAAGATTCAAAAAGAATTTCATACAGGGATTCGACCATGCCGATACGAATCGTACCGCTTAATGCTTTTTCTGATTTAAGAAAATTTTCCATCAAAAAAGCTGTCGATACAATCTTTTGCGCATATGGAATCAATTCTTCCCCATATTGTGTCAGTGTGACTTGGCGGCCGATACGATTGAAAAGGGGCGCGCCGACTTCTCGCTCCAGCTGCTGTATTTGTGCGCTGACATTGGATTGAGAATAGCCAAGGGTACGCGCTGCCTGCGTGAAATTTTTGATGGAAACGACTTGTAAAAAAGTAGTCAAATTGCGTATTTCCATGATGGGCATCCTTTCTTTTAAATGCTTATTTATACTGATTATGAAATATTTTTCCACTGCCGTCAATCTTTTTTTATCCTTCGAATCAATCAAAAATATTGATGGATACGATTAAAAGCATTTGTTTTACAAATACTTTTATGTACACTACAATAGGACTAACGAAATCACTTAATTCTATTTTACGGATGGAGGCATTTGAAGATGACTAAAAAAATGATGACCATGGATGGGAATACGGCAGCGGCATACGTATCCTATGTATTTACTGATGTTGCTGCTATTTATCCGATTACGCCGTCGTCTACAATGGCAGAAAAAATGGACGAATGGGCCACGCAGGGCGTGAAGAATATGTTTGGCCAAGTTGTCCGTATCCAGGAAATGCAGGCCGAAGGCGGCGCAGCAGGTGCTGTTCACGGCTCGCTGGAAGCAGGGGCGTTGACGACGACGTATACAGCGTCTCAAGGTCTGTTGCTGATGATTCCGAATATGTATAAAATTGCCGGCGAATTACTCCCAGGCGTATTTCATGTAGCAGCCCGCGCACTGGGTACCAATACGCTCTGTATTTTTGGGGACCAGCGTGATGTTATGGCATGTCGGCAGACCGGCTTTGCCATGCTGGCAGAAGCAAGCGTCCAAGAAGTTATGGATTTATCTGCTGTAGCCCATTTATCAGCAATCAAAGGCCGTGTGCCTTTCCTCAACTTTTTTGATGGGTTCCGTACTTCTCATGAAATTCAAAAAATTGAAGCATTGGATTACGGCGATTTAGCTGATTTAGTAGATATGGATGCCGTGAAAGCGTTCCGCGACCGCGGCACGAGCCCGGACCATCCGACAACCAAAGGCTCTTTGGAAAACTCTGACGTATATTTCCAGCAGCAGGAAGTACAGAATAAATACTATGAAGCCCTGCCGGATATTGTTGAAGATTATATGTGCAAAATTACGGCACTTACTGGTCGGGAATATCATCCCTTTACTTATTATGGCGCGCCTGATGCAGACCGTATGATTATTGCCATGGGGTCTTTATGCGATGCAATTACTGAAACAGTGGATTTCTTGAATGCACGCGGCGAAAAAGTCGGCTTGCTGTCTGTTCATCTCTATCGGCCATTTTCAGAAAAATATTTCTTCAAATATATCCCGAAAACAGTACGCAAAATTGCTGTTCTTGACCGTACTAAAGAACCGGGTTCCATTGCAGAACCGCTTTTCCTCGACGTCAAGGCTATGTATTCCGGAAAACCGCAGCAGCCTGTTATCGTAGGCGGCCGTGCCGGGCTTGGCGGCAAAGATACGACGCCGACCCATATTTTATCCGTATTTGAAAACCTTAAACAGGATACACCGAAAGATCAATTTACGATTGGCATTGTCGATGACGTTACCTTTACCTCGCTGCCTATCGGCGAAGATATTGATACGACACCGGCAGGCACGACAGCATGCAAATTCTGGGGATTGGGCTCAGACGGTACTGTCGGCGCCAATAAGAGTGCTGTTAAAATTATTGGCAACCATACGGACATGCATGCCCAGGCATATTTTGCTTATGATTCTAAAAAATCAGGCGGTATTACGGTTTCGCACTTGCGGTTTGGCAAAGAACCGATTCGATCTTCGTATCTCATCAATAAAGCGGCGTTTGTATCCTGTTCTCAGCAATCGTATGTACACAAATACAACGTGTTGGCAGGACTGAAAAAAGGCGGCAGTTTCCTGTTAAATACACTTTGGACTCCGGAAGAACTGGACAGAAATTTACCGGCTGCTATGAAACGGTACATCGCTCAGAACGATATTCAGTTCTATACGATTGACGCAGTCAGCATCGCACAGAAAATCGGCTTAGGCGGCCGCTTTAATATGATTATGCAGGCAGCCTTCTTCAAAATTGCCGATATTATTCCTATTGATGATGCTGTGAAATATTTGAAGGATGCCGTTGTATCCTCGTATGGCAAAAAAGGCCAAAAAGTAGTAGATATGAACAATGCTGCAATTGACAACGGCGTAGCCGGCATTGTCAAAATAGACGTACCGGCAGGCTGGGCAAATGCTGAAGACGTACCGCAGCCGAAAAAAGAAGTACCGGCCTTTGTATCTCAGATTTTGGAACCGATTAATGCCCAAGAAGGGGATTCTCTCCCGGTCAGCACATTTATTGGGTTGGAAGACGGTGCATTCCCGCAGGGAACGGCAGCGTATGAAAAACGCGGCGTAGCTATCAACATTCCGGAATGGCAGGCAGAAAACTGTATTCAGTGCAACCAGTGCGCGTTTGTTTGTCCGCATGCAGCGATTCGTCCGATTTTGATGACGGATGAAGAAGTGGCAGCAGCTCCGGCAGGGTTAGTTGTCAAACCGGCTATGGGTGCTGACGGACTGCAGTTTACGATGGCGGTCAGCGTATTGGACTGCTTGGGATGCGGCAGCTGTGCGCAAGTTTGCCCGGCTAAGAATAAAGCCTTGGAAATGAAACCGTTTGCGACACAAGAAGCCAAAGCCGATCTTTGGGACTATGCAGTAGGTCTGCCGACAAAAGAAAATCCGATGAATAAATTTACTGTCAAAGGCAGCCAGTTTGAACAGCCGCTTCTTGAATTTTCCGGTGCGTGTGCAGGCTGCGGCGAAACACCGTATGCTAAACTCGTGACGCAGTTGTTTGGCGACCGCATGATGGTAGCCAATGCGACAGGCTGTTCTTCTGTATGGGCAGGCAGTGTTCCGTCTATGCCGTATACTACGAATGATGCAGGCCATGGTCCCGGCTGGGCAAACTCCCTCTTTGAAGATAATGCCGAATTCGGTCTGGGCATGTTCTTGGCGGCAGCGCAGATGCGGGATAAAATGGCGATGGATATTCAGGAAGCGATTGATAACCCCAATACACCGGCCGATGCCAAAGCTGTTTTCCAAGAATGGCTTGACCATAAAGACGAAAGTGAAGGCACGCGGCAGCGGGCAGATAAGGTTATTGCTGTCGTAGAAGCGGCAAAAGATACATGCCCGATTTGCCGGAAAATTTATGAACGCCGTGATAATTTGGTCAAACGCAGCCAATGGATTTTTGGCGGCGACGGCTGGGCCTATGATATTGGCTTTGGCGGTTTAGACCATGTATTGGCACAAGGCGAAAACGTCAATGTCTTTGTCTTTGACACCGAAGTATATTCCAACACAGGCGGCCAGTCTTCCAAAGCAACGCCGACTTCTGCGATTGCTAAATTTGCCGCAGGCGGCAAGAAGACACGCAAAAAGGATTTGGGACGGATTGCCATGACCTATGGATATGTATACGTCGCACAAGTAGCGCTTGGCGCAGACAAAAATCAATGTCTGAAAGCCATTCAGGAAGCTGAAGCATACGATGGTCCGAGCCTTATCATTGGGTATGCACCGTGCATCAATCACGGTATCAAAGCCGGCATGGCCAACAGCCAGATTGAAGCAAAGAAGGCCGTTGATGCAGGCTATTGGCACCTCTATCGGTACAACCCGACGCGCATTGAAGAAGGCAAGAATCCGTTTACACTTGATTCTAAAGAACCGACACAAGATGTCAAGGAATTCCTGTTGGGCGAAGTACGGTATGCTTCGTTGAAGACAGTGTTCCCGGAAAAAGCGGACGCATTCTTTGACAAAACAGCGGCAGATATGAAAACGCGTCTTGAATCGTATAAGACATTGGCAGGAAAAGAATAACGTGTATACTCTATTGCTCATAGATGAATATACAGCAAAATAGGTTCCGTGTAGCAGCTGGGATTTCATAAAACGGTATTTATAAAAGACCGGCGTTGTGGACCGAAATGCAGTAAACCCCCTAAGTTGAGATTCGAATTAGGGGGTTTACTATTTTACGTGCCATATTGATTTTATACCAGCCATACCATGATGACCGCTACCAAAAGGGACGGCAGCAGATTTGCCACCTTGATTGTCTTGGGCCAAACCAAATTGATGCCTACACAGAAAATTAAAATATTGCCAACGAGAGAAATGTTGTTCAGTACGGCGTCTGTCATGAAGCCAGATAACCCGGCTGCCAGCACGGTCATTGTCCCTTGTAAAACGGCTACTGGAATGAACGAGAATATGCATCCTTTTCCCAGGGAGGAAGCCATAATCAACACGATAATAAAGTCTAAAATTGCTTTTGCCGTCAGTGTGGAATAATCGCCGTAAATACCATCCTGGATGGAGCCTATAATGGCCATGGCCCCGATGCTTACTGTCAACGATGCCGACACAAAACCATTCGTGAACTGATTGTCACCGTCACTGCCTGTCTTGTGTTTGAGCCATTCACCGAATCGTTCAAACTGTGCATCTAAATCGATGATTTCTCCCAGCAGCGCGCCGATTGCCAGTGATAAGATGATAACCATGGTGCCGTTGACAGTCAAACTGCCGTTTGGCAAAACCGTCAGCATATGGGAGAGTGTACCGGCTGCGCCTAAAAATAGGACTGAAAATCCAGTCGCCTTGATAATCGTATCCTGATAGTGTTCTTTTAAAAAGTGTTTGAACAAAATGCCCAGCACACCACCAGCAAGAATGGCGGTTGCATTGATAAGCGTTCCTAATCCCATCATTGTTTTTTATAACTTCCCTTCTTTCCTGGGACGTGAAATTTTTATGTAAAATTTCAACGGCCTTGTGTCGATGTTCGTATTGGCTGCACGCAGCCCTAAAGTCAACTTGTGCTGAAATACCCGTAGGCTTTATCGCTGTGTGACAGCAAATGATGAATTGCTGCGTTGTCTTTAGGTCAGACTGACAACGAAAAGAAGCCTTTGTACACAAAAATCCCTATGTCTGACACCTTGGCAGTGCAGACAAGGGACTGGTTCGTTTTTCGGGTCAGCTGGATACGCCGCAAGCCATTTTGATAAGCAGCCGCCGCAGTGTATTCAAAAATGGCGTTGCGGACATCCAGCAGGACCTGTTTGGCAACTATTGTATTTTACAGCAGCCGCATTAGCCTTTGGGCAGAGCGACTAACCGATGGGCATACATGTAAAAATCTTTCATATTTTTGATGCGAAGCTTGTCTTTCTTTCCATCCAATTTTTTGCCTGCGGCTGTATAGGCTGCTTGGAAATCAGCATCCATCAAATACTTGTTTTCTACTTTATTGGCATGAATATCTGCTTTGTATTCATTGATTTGGCTGATGAGCTGATTTTTCTGAAAGGCCATCGCATCAATCTTTTTAGCATATTTTTCGACATACAGCGTGCAGGAAATATTTTCAATACTGCTTGGCAGATCCCGTGTCTGCAGTGCTTGTACCGAATCCATATCCATGTAAACGATGCCGTCAGGCTGCGTGCTTACTACACGATAGCGAAACGGATTATTTTGCAGTGTTGCAGAATCCATGGCCATGGCAGATAAAGAACCACAAGCCAGTACAGAACACAGTGCCAATACAACTTTTAGTTTTTTCATATCATATAACCACCTTTCTCGTACTATCTCTATAAGAAGAAGTATGGCTATTATACCATACACATCAAAAAGAAATAAGAGGTTTTGCAAAACTGTAACAAAAAAGTAACAAATAGGCCGATTTTCATTTGTTGTTTATGTCAAGTTGTTTTTTAGCGATGAGATGACAACATGAGTTGCCAGCGTGCAGTAACATGGCTGTACTTTGTTTTTTGATGTGCCCATAGGGCATAGACAGAAATTCTTAAAAAAAATCATACTTTTTTATTATCATATTGTGTTACCTTATATAATAGTATATACTGAGGACAAATATCCTTGCAACAAGGACAATTTATAGAGGGGGATGATGTATGTGTCCAACAATGAAAATGTCAACGCATGGATATGAGTGAAGCAATACATAAATAGAGGAGATAGATATATAATGAAATTAAATATAGAAAATATAAAAAATGACCCCCAGTGGGAAGCGGAAGAACGCAGCGCATCGTTGGAATCACTGGTATTTTCCAACGGCGGTTCTCAAATGTACGGAACGGCATTGATTCCTGGCGGCAAAAAAGACCAGACGTATCCGTGTGTTATTTTGTTGCACGGTTTTCCCGGATTTGCTGCCACGTTTGATATGGCACAAAGCCTGCGGCGTACGGGCCTCGTGGTTATCAGCTTTTTCTATCGCGGCAGTTGGGGAAGCCAGGGCAATTATACGTTTTCCGGGGCTGTTGATGATGCTGTTTGTGTGGCAGAATGGGCACATCAAGAAGAAACGGCGGCAAAGTACCATATTGACAGAGACAACATCTTTTTTGTAGGACACAGTATGGGCGGCTTTGTTTCTATCAATGCGACGCGGCGGCTGCCATGGATTCGCGGCACGGCTGTCATGTCTCCGTATGATTTGGTATACTGGCCGCTGCATCAGGACACGGAACCGATGAAACAAGTCATTGATGAAAACCTCTATGCGCTGCATATTGAATCACCGGCAGCGATTTATCAAAATATAGCGTGCTGCTGCCAAGAAGGCTATGGTATTTTCCAGGCATATGAAGACTTAAAAGACCGCAACCTGTATTTTATCGGCGCCTTGCAGGATGATGTGGCACCGGCAGCAAAGATGATTGAACCGCTGTGGAATCAGCTGCAGCAGCATACGACGGATGCCCTGCAGGCGTATGATACATTGAACACCAATCATGCTTATGATGATAAACGCTTGACCGTCAGCGAATTATTTGCGAAATGGATTGAAAAGGTATTGACAAAAACAACAACATCCTGTTAGCCAAAAGGGAATGCAACATAACGTTTTTGCTGCTATGTGCTATGCTTTTCTCTTAAACGTTTTTAGTTTTTTGTTTGAAGTTTGAAAAATAAGTAGTAGTGCTGCAGACTATACACATAAAATGGTATAGTAATAGGGCTGTGACAAAATAAATGAAACATTTTCATTTTGTTGCAGCCCTGTTGTTGTAGTTCAATAGACAGATGAAATTTTTACATTCTTTCACGCAACTAAAAAGAGAGCTGCCGTATCGTGCAAAAACATCGTATGCGACAGCTCTCTTTTGTATTATGGAGCGGATGAAGGGGATCGAACCCTCGTACCAAGCTTGGGAAGCTCGTATTCTACCACTGAATTACACCCGCAAGTACTCATATAGTATAACAGAATACATAGGTACTTGTAAAGAAAAAATTAAAAATGACGAGTTTCTTTTAACGCAGCGTATTGTGTTAGTAAATCCGGCTTTTCCGGGCTTTGGTATGTATAGTCCGGCATGGCTTCCTTTGCTTTTTCTACAGCCGCTTTGAAATCATAGTAGACCTGCCATTTGGATTCGACGAGATTTTTTCCTGTTTGGCGCAGGAGAAATGCCGGATGATATGTCGGCATAACGGGAATGCCGTGATAGTCAAACCATTTGCCCCGGTTGTGCATAATGCTGGCTGTGCGTCCATAGAAATATTGAAAAGCGACTTTGCCAAGACAAACAATGACTTTGGGATGGATGAGTTCGATTTCTTTGATTAGATGGATATTGGCACAGAATTTACCCTCTTCCAAGGTCGGCGTGCGGTTGTTTTGCGGCCGGCATTTGACAATGTTCGTCACGTAGACATGGTCGCGTGTAAGGCCGACACTCCACAAGGCTTTATCCAATAATTGACCCGACGGTCCTACGAGAGGAACGCCGTATTCATCTTCCACACCGCCAGGTCCTTCACCGACAAACATAAGGGGAGAATTGACATCTCCAGAGTAACGTGTAGGGCCTCGGTTTCCTTCATGGCGCAGTTTGCAGGCTGTACACTGCATGAGGTCCTGCAGCCATGGTTTCATTTCTTCATTTGTCATCGCACTCTTCCTTCCGTCAATATAATATTTTGTATGGTTAAGTCGCACAGTACGGCGCCCAGCAAATCCGCGACTTTTTGCGGCGCGACTAAAACCTGCTGTCCGCGCATACCGGCACTGAGACTTATCGTATCGCAGTGTGCAGCAGAGATATCCAGATAGGTAGGAAACTGCTTTTTCATGCCAATGGGGGAACAGCCGCCGCGGATATAGCCTGTAAGGCCGGGAAGGTCTTTGACATGCAGGAGCTGTACGCTTTTGTTGCCGCTGCAGGAAGCGGCTTTTTTTAAATCCAATTCTTTATCGCTGGGAATGCAGAAGACGACAGGGCCTGTTTTATTTCCCTGTCCGACGAGTGTTTTAAATACGTGCCCCGGACTCATGCCGAGTTCTGCCGCAGCGTGTATGCCGGAAAGGTCTTCTTCTGTATAGTCATAAGCTTTTGCCACATACGGAATTTTTTGTTTGTCTAAAATCCGCATGACATTCGTCTTTTTTAATTTTGCCATTTCCACCACATCCTTTAGTATAGAAACTACTTTAACTATAATGGGGCTATTGTCAAGCCCATTTGTTAAAATCTTAAAATATGTCACTAGATAAATTATCTTAAGTAGAAAAAGTAGCGTTCATTAGATATCTTATAGCTTATTGTTTCATGTGTGTGATGTTGTAATCATCCATGTATTGATTAATCAGTTGGTAAAGCTCTCTTGATATACGGTACTCGTTAAGATAGATGTTGTTTTTAGACTGCGGACCACAGTCCAATCATAATATTAACAGCTCAACGATTCCTGACATCTATACTTTGCCAGATATTCAGATTACGAAGGATTTCTTTGTAATTGGTAAACTGACTGCTCTGATTGAAATTGATAATGGCTGGAACTCCGCACTCTTTAACCGTTTTCTATACGGCATGGATGATATGTTTTGTTTCCATACTGTCGGAAATATCAGTCAAATATCTTATATATATTGTCCCTGCAGCAATATAATTTATTTAATATTAACACGTCGGAATATAGGCTCCAATTTGTACTACTTTATTCGTAACAGGATTTACCCAAAACGAAAGCCCTACATCATAATTTCCATATACATATACAATACAGCCATTATTTTTCCAAGTCTTAAACGGGGTTCCATACAATCTAAATACCGTATCTAAACTATGCCCAACCACGATTCCCCTTGGTGTTCCCATAGCAGTACCATCCTGTGAAATAGTTTCAGATACTCGAATAGAAGCCAACGAATCATCTACAACTGTTATTTTGACATTCTGAAAAGGTATTATCATGTAACGCCCAGCATTGCCTATGCCAAAACGTTGTTGTACAACTTTTCCAGAAATAGGACCAAATAGCCGATTTAATATATTCATATCAAATCGATCAGTTACCCCAATCGGTCCAATGCGACATTCTTGGCGAAAATTATGTACTGTAATGTCATTGGCAGACACCTCGCTGATAATAACCAATAGCCACAACATAATGGGCATACTTATACGAAATACTTGTGCTATCATATATCATTCATCTCCTGTATACGAAATTCGTTTATTGCGAATAACGCAGCTGTTCTAATTCATCTTCTGTTTTACGCAATCTACTCTCTAAATCTGAAATAGTTGACTCATATTCGCGGTTCTGATCTTCTAATTCTTGGT
Organism: bacterium; assembly: GCA_963655305.1. Classification (GTDB taxonomy): domain Bacteria; phylum Bacillota; class Negativicutes; order Veillonellales; family Megasphaeraceae; genus Megasphaera. The sequence continues at coordinate 48,831 of CAVKEA010000002.1, read as the reverse complement.
ACTGATTGGAATCGCCATAATCATCATATTCGAAGGTATAATAAGGTATGTTGATATCCGAAGGGGTTTTATAATTTTCCATATTTTGAATTTTGATATCTTTATTATCAATTTCAGTATATGCATCATTTAAACTCCGTGTTGTTTTATCTAGCTTTTCTTGTAGAGAAGAGACTTTTTGTTTTTCTTCATCCAATTGTTTACTATATTGTCGTTCCGCTTCCTGACGAGCTTTCGTTTCTGCAATAGAGAGCTTGGTAGGAAAATAAACAAAGTGGTCATAATATACAATACAAGTTGTCATAATTCCTACAATGATCGCTATTATATACTGTGAAATACTTTTCATTTACCATTACCTCTTTCTTCGTAATTAATAGAGCAATTTATTTAACGTTTTAACTATTTGCCTGTTACGATTTTTGGGAAATATGCTTTATCCGATAAATTATTATAATGCACAGAATATTGCTAACTCCTAAAATGCCTAAAGCAACTTGATAAAATTTAATTTCATGTTCTAGTGAAGCGATTTGCGTAGGGAATTCTTCTATTTGTTGGGTTAAAGATTTATTTTTTTTGTGAGTTGTTGTATCTTTAATTCATAGCTGATTGTCCTAGCCTGTTGTAATTCTTCTTCACTCCATTCCCGAAGACTGCTCTTTGCTCCTTTACCAAATATATCCTGGTCTTCTTTCGGAATTTTTGGAGGTAAAAAATTTCCTGCTTGTGGCAAACATCCTTCTCCTATTGTAATAAAACAGGTAAAAATAAGTACAAGTAATATAATGACTATGCATCGTGCCTGAATAGTCATAAAACGATGTCTTTTTATAGTATTCATACTTATTATTGAACTCCTTGTATATATGATTTTATACGTTTTTAATTGGGCCATTTATTCAAGAACAGCCTAAATCGTTGGCTTATTATCATCAAAAAGCATATTATAACATAAATAAAACAATATATTTCCACATGAAAAACCATTACTTCCCCATGAAACCGAAGATGGCGTACGATAATATAGATTCGATTGGAAGTTATCCAAGTCTATCTGTTCGCCATTAAAGGTATATGTTGTCAATTGGATATTTTGCATTTTCATATCTTTTGATGAATAATCATAATAATATTTTTCAATGGATTCCCAAAGTTCATTTGCTGGATAGTCTACATAAATTATTTTTCCCTGAATAACATAATAAGGAGGAGCATATCGGACTACGACTACAGAATTCCGATCAATGTAAACATCTAGCGTAATCGAATCTCCTTGTTTAATATACCGTGATGTATCCTGCAAATCATTTATATTGACAGCACCAACCGTTATAAAACCCTGCATAATAAAAAATAGAATACCAAATAAAATTTTTTTCATATTCCATACTCTCCTGTATCATCATTTATTTTTTCTATTTAGGTAATCGATATAACGAGGATCTAATTTGATGTACGTAATTCCAGAAGATAGTTCATATGGTTTAAAAACAAGGCATACAGAGCCATCTCCCGGAAGAAAATAATTTTCTGGAACACACTTGATGGGCTCGTGCCATAGGTGTTTGTATTCTAATTTTTCTCCTGACTGTGTGTATGTATGCCCGTTTTTATAATAATCTAGATCTTTTGGTGTTACGTGGACATAGTTATATAGCGGTATCCGTTTTCCAGTATGCTTATCATACACAATACTCACAGCACGGGTATGCTCCCCATTGGCACCATACGGATATCGCGTAAGGTAGAGAGATATAGATAGTATGTCACTGCCTTCATAGTGCACTTTATAATGGCCTCCGCCATTATAAAATCTTCCTTGTGCAAAGTCAGTTTTTAAGTTTGCAATATATCTGCCAAGATCTTCGTTGATCAGATTCTGCACGTTGGGATTGCTTTCTATTGTAACTACAGGATAGTCGAGTTTCCAATTCGTTTTTTCTTCATGAACACCGTGAACAGCTGCAAATATGGTTATGTTCATGCATACACTAATTCCAACAACCATAATAAGAAATAGTTTCTTTTTCATATCATATATCCTCATTTTAATTATAATTTAATACATTAATGATTTGTGTTATTTCTAACAAATATTCTACAATAATAATTATTTAGGAAAAACTAAAATCCTATTTTCAGTATAAGGTTATCTTCTTTTCCCTGAATAACCTTATGCTCAACATTTGTACTAAAAGTAAGATGAACATATTGAACAAATTCACGTCCCGTTTCTGAATCTTGTTTGGATTCAGGCCATTTTTGAAACTGTTGACATTAAGCTGTTTATTGACTTGAAAAGTTAACAATACAATATAATCTTTATCTTGAATTCAGATATATACTTTTTTCTTGGTGTGATGGATTCTTCAATTTATTACCTATATATGTGTATATATATAATGAACGTTTCAATTTTTTACTTTTTATCTGGATTCACCAACCTATTATAAACTATACCAAGATATGCCTTATTTTTCAAGACAATAGATACGTGAACTCATTTATAAAAGTTATCATGCTTTATATTGTATTTTGAACATAACTCTTTTATAATTTTACATTATAAACGTATGAAGAAAGAAGGTGTATCTATGAAATTTGCAGCAGTTCAGCTAGATGTTGTATTGGGAGCTGTAGATATTAATTACAAAACAGCAGAAAAAGCGATAATTCAGGCTGCGCATACCGGTGCCGATATTGTCGTGCTGCCTGAAATGTGGAACACGTCTTTTTATCCGACCAATGTGCAGCAATTAGCCGATGATGACGGTAGACGAACCAAAGCGTTTTTAACGTCGTTGGCCAAAACATATCATATCCATATCGTAGGAGGTTCTGTAGCCAACTGCAAAGCGGATGGCATATACAATACGACGTATGTAGTCAATCGTCAGGGAGAGATAGCAGGTACGTATGATAAAGTACATGTTTTCACGCCGGGAGGTGAAGATAGAGCCTTTCATGCCGGCAATAGATTAAATGTTTTTACGTTGGACGGTATTACGATGGCTTCTATTATTTGTTATGATCTGCGGTTTGCAGAATGGGTCCGTATGGCCGCGCTGGCAGGCGCGAAGGTGCTTTTTGTACCGGCAGCCTGGCCGGATGTGCGCATAGATCATTGGCAGATTTTAAATCGTGCCAGAGCCATTGAAAATCAAATGGTTGTAGTGGCAGTCAATAACTGCGGCATTGCAGGATCTTTTCATTTTGGCGGTCATTCTATGATTATTGACCCATTGGGAGCGGTATTGGGAGAAGCAAAAGAAGCCCCGACGATAGTAACGGCTGATGTGGATATAGACGGCATTGCGTCTATTCGTGAAAATCTAAATGTATTTCGCGACAGACGGCCAGAATTATATCAGATTTAAAGGAAGCGATTGGTATGGCGGGAATGATTCATGGCCTGCAAGGAATTTTTGAAATATTATTTATGATTGGTATTGGCTTTGTTTTAGCGAAAAAAGGTTGGTTTGCGGCGGATACGAGTGCCCTGTTGACCAAGCTGGTTATGAAAATAGCATTGCCGCTGTATATGTTGTGTCAGTTGAAAAAGGATTTTACTCACGATTCACTGCTGCAGATTGCGCCGGATTTGCTGTTGCCTGTGTCCTCTATTTTATTGGCATATGTTGCAGGGAGGATAGCGGTTAAGGTGCTGCATATACGGAAAGATCGGCAAGGTGTGTTTATTACCTGCTTTTTTATTGCCAATACGATTTTTATTGGCCTGCCTGTCAACCTGGCGTTGTTTGGCACGCAAAGCGTACCGTCTGTGATGCTCTATTACATGGCTAACACGACGATGTTTTGGACGCTGGGCGTCTATCATATTGTCAATGACAGTACTGGCGGCAGCGAAAAGATGCCGTTATTTTCGCTGCAAACGATAAAAAAAGTATTATCGCCGCCGTTATTGGGATTTTTGGCTGGATTGCTGCTCATTATAGCAGATATTCCCTTGCCTGATTTTTTGCTGGTATCGTTTCAGTATGTAGGCAATATGGCGACACCGTTGTCACTGATGGTCATTGGCATTGAAATGAGCGGCATTTCGCTGGCAGATGTGCATTGGGACAGGGACTTGATAGGTGCTTTGGCAGGCCGGTTTATCGTTTGTCCCCTTTGTGTGCTGGTGCTGCTGCCGCTGATTCCGGTTACGCCTATGTCGGCGCAGGTCTTTTCCATGCAGGCCAGCATGCCGGCTATGACGCAAATGACGGTAGTTGCCAAGGCAGTAGGCGCTGATGTTCGTTATTCGACGCAGGTCAGCTTTCTTTCGGTACTGTTGGGGCTGATTGTTATTCCGTTATATATGTTTATATTGCAGTGGTAAAATATAGTTACAGGAGGATGTCATGTCTGTAGATTTGATGTTGAAATATATTAGAGAATATGAAAGGAAGGCGTTTGCATTAAATTATCAGATTGCCAATGACCCGGAATTATCGGGGCAAGAGTACCATGCGTGCGCTGCATATGCCGCATTGTGCCGTTCGTTGGGGATGGAAGTAACGGAACATTTTGCCAACGAGCCGACGGCTTTTAAAGCAGTGGTTCGCCGTGTCGAAAAGCCTGTAATGAAAATTGCCCTGTTGGCAGAATATGACGCACTGCCGGGTGTAGGGCATGGATGCGGCCATTCGGCAAGCGGTGCCATTAGTTTTTTGGCAGCGGCTGCGCTGCAGCATATGGATATACCGGTTGACATAGATGTATTGGGAACGCCGGATGAAGAACTTCATGGCGGCAAAGTCGGCATGTGTGAAGAAGATGTATTTAAAGCGTATGACCTGGCTGTGATGATTCATATGTCTCCCAATAAAACCACATCTAATTCTCACTTTTTAGCGTTAGATGATTACCGTATTGCATTTCATGGGCAGACTGCGCATGCAGCCAGTGAGCCGTGGAATGGCCGCAATGCGCTGAATGGCGCTGTATTAGCAATGCATGCTATTGACATGCTGCGCCAGCATGTACGGCCGGAAACGCGTATTGGCGTCTACATGGTGCAAGGCGGAACGGCATCGAATATTATTCCGGACTATGCGGAGCTGGAATGCTGCATCCGGCATACGGAAAGAGCTTATCTGGATACGGTCGTAGCCAAAATTATGAAATGTTTTGAAGGGGCAGCGATAGCGACGGATACCACTTATGATGTCAGACAGGTAGGATATAAGTTTGACAATATGATTTGGAATCAGGCAGCAACGCAGGTTGTTGAAGCCGTTTTGGATGAAATGAACATTCCATATAAAAACACGAATGACTGCGGCAGTTCAGACATAGGAAATGTAAGTCATCAATGTCCGGCTCTGCATTTGCATTTAGCGATGGGGACGACGGCTTGCCCGGAACATTCCGTACAAATAGCCAATATGGTAAAAAGCCCTTCTATCGAAAATACTATTCGCCAAGGAGCAGAAATCATGGGCCGTTTGGTGTTGAAATTGGCAGCAGAAGAACCGCTGCGGCGAGCTATTCGAGAAGAGTTTCTGCAGGAAAATAATATATAATATTGGCGCAGCAAAAAAGAAAAGGCCATAGACGATTGTCTATGAGCCTTTTCTTTTTTAGGGAGATATAACCGCTCGTGTGAATACGAGGTGATTAGAAGACGCCTTGCGCAAGCATTGCATCAGCAACTCGTTCAAAGCCGGCAATGTTAGCACCGGCAACCAAGTTGTAACCTAACCCGTTGCGGGCAGATGCATCTTTGCAGTTCTTATAAATTGTATTCATGATGTGATGGAGCCGTGCATCGACTTCTTCTTCTGTCCAAACAAGCCGTTCGCTGTTCTGGCTCATTTCCAGTGCAGACACAGCTACGCCGCCGGCATTTACGGCTTTGGACGGAGCTACGATCATGTCTTTTTGTTCCAGTAAATATTTCAATGCATCGTTAGTTGTCGGCATATTGGCAACTTCGATGTAATAGCGAATCTTGTTTGCTGCGATTTGTTTTGCCTGTTCCAAATGAACGTCATTCTGCATAGCAGACGGCATTACGATATCCACTTTTCTATTCCATGGTTTTTCGCCAGGATAAAATTCTACGCCGAATTTATCTGCATAATCTTGTACGCGGTTGCGGCCGCTGCTGCGCATTTCAAGCAGGTAGTTGATTTTTTCTTCCGTTACGACGCCGTCTGGATCGTAGATGTAGCCATCCGGACCGGATAACGTAACAACTTTGGCGCCGAGTTCAGCAGCTTTTTTGCAGATGCCCCAGGTAACGTTGCCGAAGCCTGCAGCAGCAATTGTTTTTCCTTTGATATCCTGACCGTCGTCTTTTAAGACGTTTTCCAAGAAGTAAACAGCACCGTAGCCTGTTGCTTCCGGACGGATGAGGGAGCCGCCAAAGCTAAAGCCTTTGCCTGTCAATACACCGTTTTCAAATGCGCCTTTTAAGCGGCGGTATTCGCCGAATAAATAGCCGATTTCGCGGCCGCCAACGCCCATATCACCAGCAGGTACGTCGATGTCCGGCCCGATATAGCGATACAAGCCCTGCATAAAGCTTTGGCAGAAACGCATGATTTCAGCATCGGATTTACCTGTTGGATCGAAATCAGCGCCGCCTTTTGCCCCGCCGATGGGAAGACCTGTCAAGGCGTTTTTGAAGATTTGTTCAAAACCCAGGAATTTGATGATGCCGGGATATACGTTTTTCTGGAAACGAAGCCCGCCTTTATACGGCCCGATGGCTCCGTTAAATTGGAAACGATACCCTGTGTTCGTGTGGTATTTTCCTTCGTCATCCTGCCAAACTACACGGAATGTAAATTGGCGTTCTGGTTCTACTAGGCGATTTAATAAATCGAATTTTTCATATTCCGGATGTTTTTCAACGACTGGTTCCAACGATGAAAAAACTTCTTCTACGGTTTGCACGAATTCCGGTTCATTGGCGTATTTAGTTCTTACTTTTTCGATTACAGATTCAAGATATTTGTTCATTAAAATCACCTCGTTAAAATTTTTTGAATCACCATTTAAAATATACTATTCACCCTAAAATGCTTTCTATCTAACTGCTTCCTATGACCACATCATAGCATGTTTTTTTTGTTTTGAAAATACCGCAATGTGAAAATTAATTTTATTCAAGGGAATAAAAAAAGAAAAAAACAAATAAAAATCATAAAAATTTTTATTATGTTCTTCAAACTTTTATACAAAATAAATAAAAAAGCAAGTTCATTCCTAAAAATTATTAGTAGAATTCATAAAAATCATAGATGAAAAGAAGCATATATTTATTTTGAAATATGTGGTATATTTTACCCTTTGCAGCAGGAATAAGGCTATACTTGTTTAGACAGAGAAAATGGGGTACGAAAAGGAGCATACTGCAAAATCTCTAAAAGAGGCAGTATATTCAATTCGAATGATGCAATGATACGGATTTATGTTTTAATCTAGTCACAATAGAAAAGATAGTGTACAATAGAAATAAAATAAGAAAAAGTAGTATACTATATAACAATAAAAAGGAGTACGGCATCATGGAAACATGTAAAAATTATTCTCCCCAGTATGTGCGCTATTTGGAATTGTTGGCAAAGGAATATCCAAATCAGGCTGCGACATTTACAGAGATTATCAATTTGCAGGCTATTGTTAATCTTCCCAAGGGGACAGAACATTTTATGAGTGATTTACACGGGGAATATGAAGCGTTTTACCATATTCTGAATAATTGTTCCGGTGTAATTCGTGAAAAAGTTGAAATGATTTTTGCTAATTCGATGACGGAAAAAGAACGGGATGACTTACTGACACTTATTTATTATCCTAAAGAAAAATTGGATATGCTGCAGCGGCAGCATGTCATTACCGACGAATGGGCGTTGACGACATTAAATCATTTAATTCGTTTGGTAAAATTATTGTCTTCCAAATATACCCGGTCTAAAGTGCGTAAAGCGATGCCACCGGTTTTCCGCTTTGTTATTGATGAATTACTGCATGCGCAGCCCGATGAAGACAAAAATCGCCGGGTTTACCATATGAAGATTTTAGATACTATTTTAGAAACGGGAAGTACGCGGCAGTTTATTTATGCGTTAGCAAGTTTAATTAAACGATTGGCTGTAGATCATCTGCATATTATTGGTGATATTTATGACCGCGGGCCGCATGCCGACAAAATCATGGACTATTTGATGCATCATCATTCTCTGGACATTCAATGGGGAAACCATGATGTACTTTGGATGGGAGCCGCTGCCGGTAGCCAGGCCTGCATAGCCAATGTGTTGAGAAATAATATACGCTACCATAATTTGGAAATATTAGAAAGCGGATACGGCATTAGTTTGCGCCCGTTGGCACTCTTTGCATTACGCACGTATACTAAGGATGATGGCATTGAACCGATGGTGAAAGCCATTAATGTCATTTTATCAAAACTGGAAGGACAGGTTATTATTCGTCATCCTGAATATAACATGGACGATCGGATGCTATTCCATACGATTGATTGGCAAAACGGCACGATTGTCATTCAGGGAAAGACCTATCCGCTGACGACGACGGATTTTCCGACAGTCAATCCGCAGGACCCATATCAGCTATCGCCGGAAGAACATCGTATCATGTCACAGATTACGTCTGAATTTTTGGAAAGCGAACGCCTTCATAAACATATTCGCTTCTTTTACAGCCACGGCTCCCTGTACCGGGGATATAATAATAATCTTTTATTCCACGGGGGCGTGCCGCTAAATGAAGACGGCTCTTTTAAGGAAATCTTTTTTGACGGCAAACCGTATAAAGGAAAAGCGCTTATGGATATGGCTGACTTCATGGCGCGGCAGGCATATAACAAACGCGACACGAACAGTTTGGATTATATGTGGTACATGTGGTGCGGTCAGGACTCGCCGGTATCAGGGCGTGTGGTCAAAACATTTGAACGCAGCTACATTAAAGACGAATCGACATGGAAAGAACCGCAAAATGCATATTATCGCCTCAACAGAGATAAAGATGAATGCATCAAAATTTTACATGAATTTGGCATTGATTCGCCGCAGGGACATATTATCAATGGACATACGCCGGTCAAGGTGAAAAAGGGAGAAAGCCCGATTCGTGCAGAAGGCAAAGAAATTTGTATTGACGGCGGGTTTTGTAAAGCCTATCAAGGGTCTACAGGGATTGCCGGGTATACCTTGATTTTCAATTCTCACGGTATTCGAATTAAAGCGCATTACCCGTTTAAGGACGTAAACCAAGTATTGATGAACAATGCAGACATTGATTCTGAATCAACCCAAGTTGAATTAGAACCGAAGCGTGTCATGATTGGCGATACCGATAATGGCAAGAAGATTTTACAGATGATTGATGATTTGAATGCCTTGCTGCAGGCCTATCGAGAAGGTATTATTTTGGAACGCAGCGGGATAGAATCTTAAATTAAGCAAGACCGTGAAACAACAGCATATATAAAAAACGCAAAGGGCTTCTGATTTCGCAGAGTGCATGGCTTCTATACGTTACATTTTTAAGAGTAACGCATGAGAGACGGCACCTGTCATGGAATCGGAGGCCCTTTTTTTATGGCGCAATGCAATGATATATTTTACGCTGCACAAGACGCTGTTTCACCGTATTTTTTGCTGCAAATGGTGTATGCGTTTTGCGTATCTTTTTATACCATATGGATACTTGCGTTTTTGGTATGTGCGGATACTAGGGGAAAGAAAAGAGGACATGATATAATTAAAAAAACAAATTGTAAGAAAGAAGGATGATATAGTAGTGCGTAAAAAAGTATACGGAAATATAAAACGAAATACGCAGCATGTGACGGCAGCTTTTTTATGGTTTTCCCGTCAAGAATCAGCGGGCGGCATCCTGCTCCTTTTTTGTGCTGTTGTTGCGATGCTGATTGCCAATTCTGCTCTTGGCACGTCGTATGAACATATTTTGCATGAGCAAGTCACGCTGGGATATGGTACATGGAGTCTATCCATGTCACTGCTGCATTGGATTAACGACGGTCTGATGGCCTTGTTTTTCTTTGTAGTCGGAATGGAAATCAAGCGTGAGTTTCTTTTTGGGGAATTAAAATCCCCCTCTTCGATGCTGCTGCCGATTGCTGCGGCAGTAGGCGGAATGGTTGTACCAGCCGTATTATATAGTGTATTTAATATTGGCAGGCCGTCTTTGAATGGCTGGGGTGTGCCGATGGCAACGGATATCGCTTTTTCGTTGGGCGTACTGGCTTTTGCGGCACCGAAAGCACCGCGGCCTATTGTTGTCTTTCTCACGGCATTGGCTATCGTAGATGATTTAGGCGGCATTTTGGTCATTGCGTTATTTTATTCTACTGAACTGTATGGGCCGGCTTTGTTGGCAGGTGCGAGTATTGTGGCTGTATTAGGGGTGGCAAGCCGGCTGCGGCTGCAGACAGCAGCCGTATACCTGTTAGGCGGACTGGGGCTGTGGTACGCTTTTTTACAAGGCGGTATTCATCCGACAATTGCCGGTGTACTGCTTGGCTTTGTCATACCGGCAGGCACGGCTAATACACATTCTTCTAGTTTATTAGCTCGTTGGGAACATCGCTTGACGCCTTGGTCTGCATTTTTAGTAATGCCTGTGTTTGCCTTGGGGAATGCCGGCATAGCACTGGATGCGGGCAGTTTGCAGGCCGTTGTTTCCCCGGTTGGAATGGGGGTAATGGCCGGATTGGTTGTAGGAAAACCACTGGGTATCTTTGGCACCGTATATGGATTACTGCGGCTGCATATAGCGAATATGCCCAAGGGTGTTCGACTTCGCCATTTCTTGGGTGCCGGAATTTTGGGCGGTATCGGGTTTACTATGTCGTTGTTTATTGCTTCTTTGGCGTTTGTCGATGCACAAGATTTAATGACGGCTAAGACGGCTGTGGTCATCGCCTCCTTAGTATCCGGCTTGACAGGCACGCTGGTTTTTAGGAAAATGCGGTAGACAGTTGCGCTGAGAAAGCATAAAAGGGAGATAAATCCACGCCCCTTTATTGACGTATATCTCTGCGATGAGTATAATTGATGTAACTAATGATATAAAAATATAAACTTGCAAAGTAGAAAAAGGAGCGGGTTCGATGAATATTATTGATGAATTGTCTTGGCGCGGTGCCGTCAATCAGATGACCGATGAAGCAGGGTTGCGCAAACTTACAGAAGAAAAAAGCATTTCTTTGTACTGCGGCGTAGACCCGACTGGCGACAGCATGCATATTGGGCATTTGATTCCTTTTATGATGTTGAAGCGCTTTGCCTTGGCAGGACATCATCCGTATGTTGTTATCGGCGGTGGTACTGGTGTTATCGGCGACCCCAGCGGCCGCAAAACAGAACGGCAGCTGCAGACGATTGAAAAGATTCATGAAAATGCGGAAAAATTGAAAGCACAGTTTATGCATTTGTTTGGCGAATCATCTAATATTTCATTTGTCAACAACTATGATTGGCTGAGCAAAATTGACTTGCTTAATTTCCTTCGTGATTACGGCAAATTATTCAGTGTCAATACGATGCTGGCGAAAGAAGTAGTTGCCAGCCGTTTGGAAGCAGGGATTTCCTTTACTGAATTTTCCTACCAGATTTTACAGTCCATCGACTTTGAACAGCTGTTTATGCATCATGACGTACAGCTTCAAATCGGCGGTGCCGACCAGTGGGGAAATATTACGGCAGGCATTGATACGATTCATAAAATTCACGGCAGCGATGCCAAGGCCTATGGCTTAACGATTCCGCTGATGCTGAAATCAGACGGCACGAAGTTTGGCAAGACCGCCGGCGGTGCTGTTTGGCTCGATCCTGAAAAGACGTCTCCTTTTGAATTCTATCAGTTCTGGCTCAATCAGGATGATGCAGATGTCGTAAAATATTTGAAATATTTCACGTTCCTCGGTCAGGAAGAAATCAATGCATTGGCAGAAGCCGTTAAGAACGAACCGGAAAAACGATTGGCACAGCGTCGTCTGGCAGAAGAAGTTACGACATTTGTTCACAGCCCGGAAGCATTGAAAGAAGCCCAAAATATTACAGAAGCATTATTCCACGGCAGCATTGCTGATTTGTCCGAACACGAACTGCTGCAGGCCTTTGGCAAAATGCCGACCGTAGATGTATCCAATGAAGATAAAGATGTTGTCAACTGGCTGGTAGATTCTACTATTTATAAGTCCAAACGACAGGCGCGGGAAGATGTTACCAACGGTGCCGTTACGATTAACGGCGTAAAAGTTACGTCCCTTGATGAAATTGTCAAACCTCATAAAAATTCCAATGGCAAGTTTGTCATCGTTCGCAAGGGGAAAAAGAAATATACATTGGCACGAGTACATCAATAAATGACAATGTAAAAAAACAAAAAACATCCAAATAAAATATTGACGGAAACAAAAACGTATGCTATAATAACTCATTGCAAAATGTTCAATGTGATATATTATGAGATACATGGAGGAAGCGTTTCCGGAAAGCAAAAAGTTAAGCAAGGTTCAAGTACGAAATACAGAGCCTTGCTTTTTTGTCGCTTTTTGGGAATGCTTTTGCGACGCTATCATCATGGTTTACTTTTTATAAGGGGTGAAGAATCAGCATGTTCAAACCTGTACAAGTAGGGAAAAGGACTCGATACACGTATGCTAAGATTAACGAGGTCTTGAAAATGCCTCATTTGTTGGATTTGCAGAATAAGTCCTACGAATGGTTCCTGGAAAAAGGATTGAAAGATATATTCAAAGACATTTCTCCTATTGAAGACTCATCGGGTAATTTGTCTTTGTCCTTTGAAGATTTTAAATTAGGGGAACCTAAATATGACATCCGTGAATGTAAGGAACGGGACACGACGTACGCCGCGCCGCTCCGCGTCCAAATCCGCCTTGTCAATCATGAAACAGGGGAAATTAAGGACCAGGAAGTATTCATGGGTGATTTTCCGCTGATTACGGATACAGGTACGTTTATTATTAATGGGGCAGAACGCGTTATTGTCAGTCAGCTCGTTCGTTCTCCTGGCGTATATTACGGCCGCGAAATTGACCCAATGGGCATTCGCTTGTATAATTCTACGGTTATTCCAAACCGCGGGGCATGGATTGAATTGGAAACAGATGCCAATGATATTGTATATGCCCGTATTGACCGCAATCGTAAAATTCCTGTAACTGTCTTGATTCGCGCTCTTGGCTGGTCTTCTAATGCAGACATCTTGGATTTATTCTTTGATGACAAGCGATTAAAAGCCACCTTTGAAAAAGATACGACTGAAAATCAAGATGAAGCTTTAGTTGAAATCTATAAAAAACTCCGTCCGGGTGAACCGCCGACAGTAGAAAGTGCCCGCAATTTATTTGAAGGCCTGTTCTTTGATCCGCGCCGGTATGATATGGCACGTGTCGGCCGCTACAAAGCGGGTAAGAAATTAGGCTGGGAACGCCGGCTCTTTGGCCTTACGCTGCATGAACCGATTGTCAATGCAGAAACAGGCGAAGTTGTCGTCGATGCGCATACGGAAATCGGCGCTGCTGAAGTTAAAAAAATTAAAGACAGCGGTGTTTTTTCCGGCGAAGGACTTGTCGAAACGTTCGTAGAAAAACCCGATGGTTCTGTATATAAAATCATTTGCAACAACAGCAATTTGCCATATGATCACCGCACTATTACAAGAGAAGATATCATTGCCCACATTGACTATCTGCTCAATTTGATGGATGGCTTTGGCACGATTGATGATATTGACCATTTGGGCAACCGTCGTCTGCGCTGCGTAGGCGAACTGCTGCAAAATCAATTCCGTATTGGTCTTACCCGTATGGAACGTGTCGTTCGCGAACGAATGACCATTCAGGATGCAGAAAGCATTACGCCGCAGGTCTTGATCAATATTCGTCCTGTTGTAGCTGCGATTAAAGAATTCTTTGGTTCCAGCCAGTTGTCACAGTTTATGGACCAGACCAACCCGTTGGCTGAATTGACGCATAAACGTCGTCTGAGTGCATTGGGGCCTGGCGGTTTGTCTCGTGAACGCGCAGGGTTTGAAGTTCGAGACGTTCACCATTCCCACTATGGCCGCATGTGCCCTGTAGAAACGCCTGAAGGCCCGAACATTGGCTTGATTTCTTCGCTGGCTTGCTTTGGTAAAGTAAACGAATTTGGCTTTATTGAAGCACCGTACCGCCGTGTAGACAAAGAAACGCATATCGTTACGGAAGATGTACATTATATTACAGCAGATGAAGAAGAACAGTACATTATCGCACAGGCTAACGAACCGCTGACAGAAGACGGCCATTTTGTACATGAACGTGTTGCCTGCCGTCATGGTGAAGATACACGTGAATTCCGGGCAGACCGCGTCGATTTCATGGACGTATCGCCTAAGGAAGTTGTTTCCGTCGGCACATCTATGATTCCGTTCTTGGAAAACGATGATGCGAACCGTGCTTTGATGGGTGCTAACATGCAGCGTCAGGCTGTACCGCTTCTCCGTACACAGGCGCCTCTCGTCGGCACAGGCATGGAATATAAAGCCGCATGTGACTCCGGTGTTTGCGTATTGGCTAAACATTCCGGTACTGTTATTCGTGTCACAGGTGATGAAATTCAAGTCCGTACGGAATCCGGTTCTGTCGATACCTATCGTTTGATTAAGTTCGTTCGTTCCAACCAGAGTACATGTATCAACCAACGTCCGCTGGTATATAAAAATGAACACGTAGCAGAAGGACAGGTCTTGGCTGACGGCATGGCTACCGATGGCGGCGAATTGGCACTTGGCTACAATATCCTCGTTGCGTATATGCCTTGGGAAGGGTATAACTACGAAGATGCTGTTCTGTTGAGTGAAGATTTGCCGAAAAATGATTTGTATACCTCCATTCATATTGAAGAATATGAATGCGATGCCCGTGATACCAAATTAGGTTCTGAAGAAATTACGCGTGAAATTCCAAACGTAAGCGAAGAAAGCACGAAGAACCTGGACGAAAGCGGCATTATTATGGTGGGTGCCGATGTATTCCCTGGGGATGTGCTTGTTGGTAAAGTTACACCAAAAGGTGAAACAGAACTGACGCCGGAAGAACGTCTCCTCCGCGCTATCTTTGGTGATAAAGAACGTGAAGTACGTGATACGTCCCTGCGTGTACCGCACGGCGAATCCGGCAAAGTTGTTAAAGTACGTATTTTCTCTCGTGAAAACAATGATGAACTGCCGCCAGGCGTAAATCGACTGGTTCGTGTATATATTGCACAAAAACGTAAAATTCATGAAGGCGATAAAATGTCCGGCCGTCACGGGAACAAAGGTGTCGTTTCCCGCGTAATGCGTCAGGAAGATATGCCGTTCCTTCCGGATGGCACGCCGGTTCAGATTGTACTGAATCCGTTAGGCGTACCTTCTCGTATGAATATCGGTCAGATTTTGGAAACGCATTTGGGCTGGGCTATGCATGAATTAGGCATTCAGATTAAGAAAATGAATCCGAGTCTGGAAGCTAAACTTCGTGAAGCCGGCTATGATTTTGATAAATACGGCATGCCGAAACCGGATAAAGCAGGCATTCATATTGCTACGCCTGTATTTGACGGCGCGCAGGCTGAAGATGTATTTGAAGCGTTGAAAATTGCAGGACTTCCGGAAGATGGCAAGTCGGTGCTGTATGATGGACGTACAGGCGAACCGATGGACCGCCGCGTTACTGTCGGATATACCTACTTCCTGAAACTGCATCATCTGGTTGATGATAAAATCCATGCTCGTTCTACCGGTCCGTACTCCTTGGTTACGCAGCAGCCTCTTGGCGGTAAAGCTCAGTTTGGCGGCCAGCGTTTCGGGGAAATGGAAGTTTGGGCTTTGGAAGCATATGGGGCAGCCTATACACTGCAGGAAATGCTTACGGTTAAATCCGACGATGTTGTCGGCCGTGTTAAAGCCTATGAAAAAATTGTCAAAGGTGAAAACATTCCGGAACCGGGCGTACCGGAATCCTTCAAGGTACTGCTTAAAGAATTGCAGGCTATCGGCTTAGACGTTCAGATTCTGAATGAAGACGGAGACGAAGTCGTCATTAAAGAACTGGACGATGAAGACGATGTAGAACCAGAACAGACAGATGAACTCCGCCGTGTCATGGAAGGCGACGCTGTCAATGACAACGCACCGGCAGTACCGGCAGATGAAACTGGTGAAGAAACCGCTGCTGAAGAACCTACCAGCAATGGCGGTGAAGACGATATTATGAGTGCTATGAGCTTAGACGCAGTAGCTGAAGCAGAACAAGCACATGACGATGATACTACTAATGAAGATGAATAATGATCGATAGAAGGGAGCGGTATTAGTGCTAGATGTGAACGAATTTGATTCCATGCGGATTGGCCTGGCTTCTCCAGAAAAAATTCTGGAATGGTCACACGGTGAAGTCAAAAAACCGGAAACTATTAATTACCGTACATTGAAACCAGAAAAAGACGGCTTATTCTGTGAACGCATTTTTGGGCCGACAAAAGACTGGGAATGCCATTGCGGCAAATATAAACGTATCCGTTATAAAGGCGTCGTTTGTGACCGCTGCGGTGTTGAAGTAACACGCGCTAAAGTTCGTCGTGAACGTATGGGCCATATTAAATTGGCTACTCCTGTATCTCATATTTGGTATTTTAAAGGTATTCCAAGCCGTATGGGTCTTATTTTGGACATTTCCCCGCGGTCTTTGGAAAAAGTCTTGTACTTTGCATCCTATATCGTGTTAGATCCAGGTGATACGCCGCTGACGAAAAAACAGCTTTTAACAGAAACAGAATATCGTCAATATTTAGATATGTATGGCGATAAATTCCGTGTCGGCATGGGTGCTGCAGCAGTTAAGGAATTGCTGCAGGACTTGGACTTGGATGCATTGGACAAAAAACTGCGCGATGATTTGCGTGATTCTTCCGGCCAGCGCCGCGTCCGTGCTATTCGCCGTCTGGAAGTGGTAGAAGCATTCCGTCATTCCGGCAATAAACCGGAATGGATGGTTATGGATGTCATTCCGGTTATTCCGCCGGAACTGCGCCCGATGGTACAGCTTGACGGCGGCCGTTTTGCAACGTCTGACTTGAATGATTTGTACCGCCGTGTTATCAACCGCAACAACCGCTTGAGCCGTTTGTTGGAATTAGGCGCACCGGATATCATTGTCCGCAACGAAAAACGCATGCTGCAGGAAGCAGTAGATGCCTTGATTGATAACGGCCGCCGCGGCCGTCCTGTTACAGGTCCTGGCAATCGTCCGTTGAAATCTCTTTCAGATATGCTGAAAGGGAAACAAGGCCGTTTCCGTCAGAACTTGTTAGGTAAACGTGTTGACTATTCCGGCCGTTCCGTTATCGTTGTAGGTCCTGAATTAAAAATGCATCAATGCGGCCTTCCGAAAGAAATGGCATTGGAACTCTTCAAGCCGTTTGTTATGAAGAAATTGGTCGAAAAAGGCATTGCTACCAATATTAAAAACGCCAAAAAGAAAGTAGAACGTGTCAGTAACGAAGTATGGGACGTTTTGGAAGATGTTATTAAAGAACATCCGGTCCTTTTGAACCGTGCTCCGACACTGCACCGTTTGGGCATTCAGGCATTTGAACCGATCCTTTGGGAAGGACGTGCCATCAAATTACATCCGTTGGTCTGCACCGCTTTTAACGCGGACTTCGATGGTGACCAGATGGCCTGCCATTTGCCGCTGTCAGTAGAAGCACAGTCTGAAGCGCGTACACTGATGCTTTCTGCCCACAATATTCTGGCACCGAAAGACGGCAAACCAGTTGCTGTTCCGACACAGGATATGGTTTTAGGGGCTTATTATTTAACACTCGTCAAACCAGGTGCCATGGGTGAAGGCAAAATGTTCTCCAATTACGATGAAGTTATGCTGGCATATGATGCAAAAGTCATCGATATTGAAGCATTGATTAAAGTTCGTATTCCAGGTCATGGCCTGATTGAAACGACGGCAGGCAAATTGCTGTACAACTTCCAGATTTATGAACCACTGCGTTTGTATCATACTGATAAAGTGATGGTATTTGATAATCCGGAAGATACGAAATTTGCCTATGAAAATGGCGTTATTGATTCAACGCATTTAGTTAAAATTAAACAAAGTGACGGCCGTATCTTAGATTATGGTTTTTCACAATTAAAAGCTGAATTCGGCGTAGACTTGTTGTCTGTTCGTCCGCTGCCGGCTCATAAAATTGACAAAGAAGCTGTAGCTGCTTTCAAAGAAGGCAAAGAATTTGTCGATGTCGACTGCTTAGGCGTATTGATGAACAAGAAACAAATTGGCAAATTGGTTGATGCCTGCTTCCATCTTGTTGGCAATACCAAAACTGCAGCACTTTTGGACCGTATTAAAGCAATTGGCTACCATTACGCCCGCCAGGCCGGCATGTCCATTGCTATTTCCGATATTCAGATTCCGGAAGAAAAATGGGAAATCCTTGGCGCTGCTGATAAACAAGTACAAAATGTCTCGAAAATGTATCTCCGCGGCTTGATTACCGAAGATGAACGGTACCGCAAGACGTGTGCTATTTGGGAAAAAGCAACAGATGATGTTACAGAAGTGATGATGGATAACATGGATCCGTTCAACTCTATCTTCATGATGGCTGACTCTGGTGCCCGTGGTAATAAACAGCAGATTCGTCAGGTTGCTGGTATGCGTGGCTTGATGGCTGACCCGTCCGGCCGAATCATTGACTTGCCGATTAAAGCAAACTTCCGTGAAGGCTTGTCCGTATTGGACTACTTTACATCCAGCCATGGTGCTCGTAAAGGCTTGGCTGATACAGCACTTCGTACAGCCGATTCCGGGTATTTGACCCGCCGTTTGGTTGACGTATCTCAGGACGTTATCGTTCGTGAAGATGACTGCGACGTATTTGGCATCGACCTCGTTCGTGAACGTGCCCGTTTGGCAAGCTCCTGCCGTCAGGCTGTTAATCTCCTGCGTGAAAAACTGATTGATCGTGTATTGGCACGGGAAGCAGTAGATCCGGAAACACAGGAAGTCGTCTTCCCGCAGGGCCATCTTTTAACAACGGACGATATGGATACCATTATCGAACATAAACTGCCGAAGCTTTATCTCCAGGGCAGCCAAATGGATATCAATGATGATATGAATCATACCAACCTCATTGAAACCGTTACATTGGGTGCGCCGGAAGAAGGATTCCGTGCAGCTATCCGCAAATCTATGGTAGATAATATGCTTGGCAAGACCATCGAATCCGATGTTATTGATTCCAACGGCATAGAAATCTGCGCAGCCGGCACACCGCTTACGGAAGATGCGATTGAACGCATCCTTTCCAGCGATGTAGACGAAGTTAAAGTGCGCAACAACGATATCCGCGGCGTAGAAGTTACTGCTATTGTAGAAGGCAACGGCGTTATTGAACCGCTGGAAGAACGTATTGAAGGCCGTACAGCTGCAGAAACGCTTATCAACCCGAATACGGGAGAAGTTATCGTTCCCCTGAATGAAGAAATTTCCGATGCAGCAGCTAAAGAAGTTGCTAAATATTATGATAAAGTACGTATCCGTTCCGTACTTACCTGCCGCAGCCGCTATGGCGTTTGCGCAAAATGCTATGGCCGTGACCTTGGCACAGGCGGAAAAGTCAATGTTGGCGAATCCGTTGGTACTATTGCGGCACAGTCCATTGGTGAACCGGGTACACAGCTGACCATGCGTACGTTCCATACTGGCGGCGTTGCATCTGCTGGCGATATCACACAAGGTCTTCCGCGTGTCGAAGAATTGTTTGAAGCACGTAAACCAAAGGGCAATGCTATCGTTACGGAAATTGACGGCGTAGTATCTATTACCGAAAAAGAAGATCATCACGATATCAATATCGTCCATGTTGTCGGCAAAGATGGGGAAGAACGGAGCTATACCATTCCGTACGGCTCTCACTTAGTTGTCCATGAAGGCGATGAAATTACGAAAGGAAGCCGTATTACTTCCGGTTCCATTAACCCGCACGACATTCTTCACATTTTGGGTGTAGAAGCGACACAGCGGTACCTCGTATACGAAGTACAGAAAGTATACAAATCTCAAGGTGTTGGTATCAACGATAAACACATTGAAGTTATTGTTCGTCAAATGCTTCGCAAGATGAAAGTCGAAGATGCCGGAGATGCTGATTTGCTGCCGGGAGATTATGTAGATGTCAATGTATTTGAAGATACAAATCGCCGCATTAAGGCAGCCAACGGCAAACCTGTCATTGGCAAGCCTATGCTCCTTGGTATTACCAAGGCTGCGTTGGCTACGGAATCCTTCTTGTCGGCAGCATCCTTCCAGGAAACAACACGTGTACTTACGGATGCAGCGATTAAAGGCAAAATCGATCCCCTTCTGGGTCTTAAAGAAAACGTCATTATCGGCAAGCTGATTCCGGCAGGTACCGGCATGAGCCGTTACCGCAAGGTAAAAGTAGTAAAAACCGTACCGACTATTTCATATGAAGACGAAGACGGTAATCCAGTGGATGTATCCGAAGCCAGTGAAACGAACGCTCCGGAAGCAGGACACTAAGAAAATATGCAAACAGAGGCTTGGCAGCAAGTCTCTGTTTTTTTGCGCTTTAATTGATACACACGGGCAAGTGTAATAAAAAATGTTGTAGTTACGCAGTTTTTACGAAAAAACTCATTGACATACTAAGGACGTAATGCTAAAATATCTAAGTGTCGCAGTGAATGCTGCGTCCAATTATGAAAAGTAAGGAGTGATGTTTCGTGAGCTTAGAACTCGTAAGCGGTGCCCGCAAGACAGTAGGGGCAAAGCAAACGCTGAAAGCAATGAAGCGAAACGAAGTCACCCAGCTGTATGTTGCAAAAGACTGCGATGAACAAGTCGGAAAGCCGCTTATCGTGTGCGCACAGGAAATGGGAATCCCATTGGATCGTTCGTATTCCATGATGGAACTCGGCATGGCTTGCCGCATTAAGGTCAAGGCAGCAGCCGTTGGTTTACTTAAATAATTTTGGTAGTATCATCTAACGGATTTTATATCCCGTGATGATTACATTATAAATCTAATTGTTTGGAGAGGAGGTGCCCATATGCCAACAATCAGCCAATTAGTTCGTAAGGGTCGTCAGGATTCCGTAACGAAATCCAACGCACCGGCTTTGAAAAACTGCCCGCAGAAACGCGGTGTTTGCACTCGTGTGTACACAGCTACACCGAAAAAACCTAACTCTGCTTTGCGTAAAGTTGCCCGTGTTCGTTTGACGAACTCCATCGAAGTAACTGCTTATATTCCTGGCATTGGTCACAATTTACAGGAACACAGTGTTGTATTAATCAGAGGCGGTCGTGTCAAAGACCTTCCTGGTGTACGTTATCACATCGTCCGCGGTGCCTTGGATACAGCTGGCGTAGCAGATCGTCAGCAGTCCCGTTCTAAATACGGCGCTAAAAAAGGTAAATAAGAGTTACCGTATCAGAAGATGAAATTGATGACTTACATATCATAAGGAGGAATTAGACATGCCAAGAAAAGGCCCAGTGCCGAAGCGTGATGTGCTGCCGGATCCGGTGTACCATTCCAAATTGGTAACACGCTTCATCAATAAAGTTATGCTGGACGGTAAAAAAGGTGTCGCAGAAACCATCGTTTATGATGCATTCGACATCATCCGTTCTAAAATGAATAAAGATCCTTTAGAAGTTTTTGAACAGGCTCTCAACAATGTTATGCCTGTATTGGAAGTTCGTGCTCGTCGTGTAGGCGGCGCAAACTACCAGGTACCAGTCGAAGTTCGTGCTGACCGCCGTCTCTCCCTCGGTATTCGTTGGACTGTAGGCTATGCTCGTCAACGCGGCGAACGTACTATGAAAGAAAAGCTTGCTGCTGAATTAATGGATGCATTCAACAATACCGGCGCAGCTATTAAGAAAAAAGAAGATACACATAAAATGGCTGAAGCAAATAAAGCTTTTGCACATTATCGTTGGTAATTTAAGCTATTTTTTATTTGAGGAGTGGAAAAAACCGTGCCAAGAGAATTTTCTTTGGAAAAAACGAGAAACATTGGCATCATGGCTCACATCGATGCTGGTAAAACCACGACAACAGAACGTATCCTTTTCTATACCGGCCGTGTTCATAAAATCGGCGAAGTTCATGATGGCGCAGCTACTATGGACTGGATGGCTCAGGAACAGGAACGTGGTATTACAATCACGTCCGCTGCTACCACAGCTCATTGGAAAGGTTACCGCATCAACATCATTGATACTCCGGGGCACGTTGACTTCACCGTTGAAGTAGAACGCTCTCTCCGTGTACTTGATGGCTCTGTTGCTGTCTTCTCTGCAAAAGGCGGCGTTGAACCGCAGTCTGAAACAGTATGGCGTCAGGCTGAACATTACCATGTTCCCCGTATCGCATTCGTCAACAAGATGGATACAACTGGTGCTGACTTCTTAAACGTTGTCAACATGATGAAAGATCGTCTTCAGGCAAATGCGGTAGCTATACAGCTTCCGATTGGTGCAGAAACAGAATTCCGTGGTATCATCGACCTCATCACGATGAAAGCTGAAGTATATGATGATGCTCTCGGTAAAGAAATCGAAATCGTTGATATTCCTGATGATATGAAAGAAGAAGCTGAAAAATATCATCAGATCATGATTGAAACCATCTGCGAAACAGATGACGATCTCATGATGAAATATTTGGATGGCGAAGAACTTTCTATTGAAGATATTAAAACAGCAATCCGTAAAGCCGTCGTAACAAACAGATTGTTCCCTGTACTTTGCGGTTCTGCTTATAAAAATAAAGGGATTCAGATGCTTCTCGATGCTGTTGTCGACTACATGCCGTCACCGCTCGATATTCCTCCTGTTGACGGAACAGATCCGGACACAGGGGAAGAAGATCACCGTGAAGCTGATGACAAAGCACCGTTCTCTGCTTTGGCATTTAAAATCATGGCTGACCCCTTTGTTGGTAAATTAGCTTTCTTCCGTATTTATTCCGGTACTCTTCAGGCCGGCACATACGTTTACAACTCCACTAAAGGAAAGAAAGAACGTGTTGGCCGTATCCTGCGCATGCATGCTAACCACCGTGAAGAAGTACAGGAAGCATATACAGGTGATATCGGTGCTATCGTCGGCTTGAAAGACACCACAACAGGTGATACTCTCTGCGATGAAAAACATCCGATTATCCTTGAAAAGATGGAATTCCCGGATCCGGTTATTTCTGTTGCTGTTGAACCGAAAACAAAAGCTGACCAGGAAAAAATGGGTATTGCCCTTGCTCGTCTTGCTGAAGAAGATCCGACTTTCAAAGTTAAGACAGATGCAGAAACTGGCCAGACCATTATTTCCGGTATGGGCGAACTTCACCTTGATATCATCGTTGACCGTATGTCTCGTGAATTTAAGGTAGACTGCAACGTCGGCAAACCGCAGGTTGCATATCGCGAAACCATTCGCAAAGATGTCAAATCCCGTGGTTTCTTCAAACGTCAGTCCGGCGGCCGCGGCCAATATGGTGACTGCTGGCTCGAACTTATTCCGCAGGAACAGGGGAAAGGCTACGAATTTGAAAACAAAGTCGTTGGCGGTGCTATTCCTAAAGAATATATCGGTTCTGTTGAAGCAGGCGTAAAAGAAGCTATGGAAACAGGCGTACTTGCCGGCTTCCCGATGGTAGATATTAAAGTCGTCGTTTATGATGGTTCCTATCATGAAGTCGACTCCTCTGAAATGGCCTTCAAGATTGCAGGCTCTATGGGCTTCAAAGAAGGCGCAAGAAAAGCAGACCCGGTTCTTCTCGAACCGTATACTAAAGTCGAAGTTGTCGTTCCTGAAGAATACATGGGCGATGTAATCGGCGACTTAAACTCCCGCCGTGGTCGTGTAGAAGGTATGGAAATGCGCAGTGGCGCTGAACATATCAATGCATTTGTACCATTGGCTGAAATGTTTGGCTATGCAACGGATTTGCGTTCTAAAACGCAGGGCCGTGGCGTTTATACAATGACTTTTGACCACTACGAAGAAGTTCCTAAAAACGTAGCTGAAAAAGTCATCAGCGACAAAGGCTAATAATTTTAATTACATTGGAGGAACTGCAAAATGGCTAAAGAACATTACGAAAGAACCAAACCGCATGTTAACATTGGTACTATCGGTCACGTTGACCATGGTAAAACAACTTTGACAGCTGCTATTACAAAAGTATTGGCTGAAAAAGGCTACGCTAAATTCGAAGACTATGCTGATATCGATAAGGCTCCTGAAGAACGTGAACGTGGTATTACAATCAACACAGCACACGTTGAATATGAAACAGATACTCGTCACTATGCACACGTTGACTGCCCGGGGCATGCTGACTATGTTAAAAACATGATCACTGGCGCTGCTCAGATGGACGGTGCTATCCTCGTTGTATCCGCAGCTGACGGCCCAATGCCGCAGACTCGTGAACACATCCTTTTGGCTCGTCAGGTTGGCGTACCTGCTATCGTAGTATTCCTTAACAAATCTGACCAGGTTGATGATCCGGAATTGATCGAACTCGTTGAAATGGAAGTTCGCGATCTCCTCAGCTCCTATGATTTCCCTGGTGATGAAGTACCTATCGTTGTAGGTTCTGCATTGAAAGCTCTCGAAGGCGACGAAACTGAAAAACAGCACATCCTCGACCTCATGAAAGCTGTTGACGAATATATCCCGACACCGGATCGTCCGACTGACAAACCGTTCTTGATGCCTGTCGAAGACGTATTCACGATCACAGGCCGCGGCACTGTTGCTACTGGCCGTGTTGAACGTGGCACGATCAAAGTTGGCGACGCTGTTGAAATCGTTGGCTTGGCTGACGAACCTAAAGATACAGTTGTTACTGGCGTTGAAATGTTCCGTAAAATCCTTGACCTTGCTGAAGCAGGCGATAACATCGGCGCATTGCTCCGCGGCGTTGACCGTAAAGAAATCGAACGCGGCCAGGTTTTGGCTAAACCGGGTACGATTCATCCGCACACGAAATTCAAAGCTCAAGTTTACGTTTTGACGAAAGATGAAGGCGGCCGTCATACTCCGTTCTTTAACGGCTATCGTCCGCAGTTCTATTTCCGTACAACCGACGTAACAGGCGTTATCAATCTTCCGGAAGGCACTGAAATGTGCATGCCTGGCGATAACGTAAAAATGGACGTAGAACTTATTACTCCGATTGCTATCGAAGTTGGTCTTCGTTTCGCTATTCGTGAAGGCGGCCGTACAGTAGGCGCTGGCGTTGTATCTGAAATCGACGCTTAATAAAAAAATATTGCATGAAGGGTATTCATGGCAATGACGATAAAGAGCTGCAAGCTGATGCTTGTGGCTCTTTTCTTTTACATGATTTTTCATTATAAAAGCTATGCAAAATAAGTTAGGAAACGACAAAAAAGTATTCAAAAATCCTTGCATGCATGCTTGTTTTGTAGTACACTATGTAAGTACGCGACAACAGGGATACCCTGAGCGCGTTTAAACTATGATATAGGATGTTGCCCGCATTGCGGGGAAACTCCTATGGAGCAGTCTATTCAATGAAATAGACGTTAGGAGGAATTACGTAATGGCAAAACAGGAAAGAATCAGAATTCGCCTTAAAGCGTACGATCACAAAACATTGGATCAGAGCGCGGCGAAAATCGTCGATACGGCGAAACGGACAGGTGCTATGGTATCTGGCCCTATTCCGCTGCCGACGGAAAAGAACATCTTCACGATTCTGCGTTCTCCGCATGTTAACAAAGATTCTCGTGAACAGTTCGAACTGCGTACGCACAAACGCTTGATCGATATTCTCGAAGCATCCAACAAAACCGTTGATGCATTGATGAGACTCGATCTGCCGGCAGGCGTAGACATCGAAATCAAATTATAGGAGGAGGTGCGATTATGTCTAAAGCTATTTTGGGTAAAAAATTAGGTATGACTCAGGTCTTCACTGAAGAAGGCGCAGTCGTTCCTGTAACAGTCGTCGAAGCTTCCCCGAACGTAGTTGTCCGTGTTAAAACAGTTGATACTGACGGATACAACTCCATTCAGTTGGGCTATGGCGAAATCAAAGAAAAACATCTGACAAAACCCGTTAAGGGTCAATTCGACAAAGCAGGCGTTGCTCCTGTAAAGTATCTTCGCGAATTTCGTTTGACAGATACGCCGGATTATACAGTTGGCCAAACTCTGGCAGCTGATATTTTCGCAAGCGGCGATCTCGTCGACGTAATTGGCACCAGCAAAGGTAAAGGTTTTGCAGGTACTATCAAACGTCACGGTTTCCATCGCGGGCCAATGAGTCACGGTTCCAAATCTCATCGTGAACCTGGTTCTCTCGGACCTATGATCAGTGGTGGCGGCGGTAAAGTCGTCAAAGGTAAAAAACTTCCTGGACAAATGGGTGGCAATCAGGCAACAGTTCTCCATCTTTCTATCGTAAAAGTAGATATGGACAAAAACCTTATCTTGGTTAAAGGTGGCATTCCGGGCGCTAAAGGCAGCCTTGTAATGATTCGCGACACTGTCAAACCCCGCTAATTTGTTGATATACAGGAAGGAGGATAAATTATAATGCCAAAAGTAAGCACGTATAATATTACCGGCGCACAGACCGGTGAAATTGAATTGAACGATAGCGTATTTGGCGTTGAAGTGAACGAAGCTGTCATGAGACAGGCCGTTCTTCGTCAGCTCGCAAATGAACGCTTAGGCACGCATTCCACGAAAACCAGAGGTTTGGTTCGTGGCGGCGGCAGAAAACCTTGGAAACAAAAAGGAACCGGCCGGGCCCGTGTAGGCAGCACTCGCAGCCCATTGTGGGTTGGCGGCGGCACCATCTGGGGTCCACATCCACGCTCTTACGCACAGAAAATGCCGCGTAAAGCTAGACGTTTGGCTGTTAAATCCGCTTTAAGCGATAAAGTAAATACAAATGAATTATTCGTATTAGACGAAATCAATCTCGCAGCTCCGAAAACGAAAGAAATTGTAAATGTCATCAACAACTTCAAATTTGCTGGTGAAAAAGTTCTTTTCGTTACAGACAACGATGAAATCGTTGCTCGTTGTGCCCGCAATATCACAGGTGTTAAAGCTGTTTCTACAGAAGGCATCAACATCTTTGATTTGCTTCACTACACAAAGCTGTTTGTTACAAAGAGCGCTGTAGCCAAGATTGAGGAGGTGCTCGCATAAATGAACATGCATGATCTCTTATTAAAACCGGTCATCACTGAAAAAACAACAATGATGATGTCTGATGGCAAGTACACATTTAAGGTACCGCTCCATGCAAATAAAATCGAAATCCGTAAAGCCGTAGAAGCTGTTTTTGATGTTAAAGTCAAAAGCGTAGCAACTCTTCGTACGATGGGCAAATTCAAACGCATGGGTAAGTATGTTGGCAAACGCCCGGACTATAAAAAAGCCATCGTAACACTTCAGGAAGGCGAAACCATCGAATTCTTTGAAGGAGCTTAAGGAATAACGAAATAAAGGAGGAGGCACCAAAATGGCCATTAAATCATTTAAACCGTATTCCGCTGGCCGTCGTTTCATGACAGTTTCGACTTTTGAAGAAATCACGGCGTCCAAACCGGAAAAATCTTTGCTGGCTAAAGTTACCAACAAAGGCGGTCGTAATAATAGCGGTCGAATGACTGTCCGTCATCAAGGTGGCGGCCATAAACGCCGTTATCGTTTGATTGACTTCAAACGTATTAAAGATAACATCCCTGCAAAAGTAGCGACGATTGAATACGATCCGAACCGCTCTGCAAATATCGCTCTTCTGTTTTACGCAGACGGCGAAAAGAAATATATCATTGCTCCGAACGGCTTGAAAGTCGGCGACGTTGTTTACAGCGGCCCCGAATCCGATATTAAAATTGGTAATGCATTGCCGCTCGCCAATATCCCTCTTGGTACATTAGTACACAATGTAGAACTTAAAATCGGCAAAGGTGCTCAGATGGTACGTTCTGCCGGTGAATCTGCACAGCTCATGGCTAAAGAAGGAAACTATGCATTGCTTCGTCTTCCTTCCGGCGAATTGCGTCAGGTTCATATCCGCTGCCGTGCAACTATCGGTGTTGTAAGCAATACGGACTATGAAAACATCACAATTGGTAAAGCTGGCCGTTCCCGTTGGAAAGGCATTCGCCCAGGCAACCGCGGTGTTGTTATGAACCCGTGCGATCATCCGCATGGCGGCGGCGAAGGCAAGTCTCCTGTCGGCCGTAAACGTCCGGTTACTCCTTGGGGTAAACCTGCATATGGCGTTAAGACTCGTGAATCTAAAAAAGCTTCCAATAAGTTTATTGTGAAGAGACGTAAATAGGTTGTGGAAAGGAGATAAATAAGTGTCCAGATCCGTTAAAAAGGGCCCATTCGTAGCATTTCATCTCCTCAAAAAGATTGATGCTATGAATGAAGCCAATGAAAAAAAAGTAGTAAAAACCTGGTCCCGTGCATCCACGATTTTGCCTAGCTTCGTAGGACATACGATTGCTGTTCACGACGGCCGGAAACACGTACCTGTCTACATTACAGAAGACATGGTAGGCCACAAGTTGGGCGAATTTGCTCCGACTCGTACATTCAAAGGCCATGCTAAAGCTGAAAAGGTAACTAAATAAGGGAGGTAACTTTGATGGAAGCAAAAGCAATTGCTAGACATATTCGCATTGCCCCCCGAAAAATTCGAATCGTAGCTGACTTGGTTCGGGGCAAAAATGTAGGCGAAGCTTTCTCTATCCTGAAATTCACTCCGAAAGTGGGTTCCCGTGTAGTAGAAAAAGCATTGCGCTCTGCTGTAGCAAATGCGGAACACAATAATGACATGAACGTAGATAAATTATTTGTTTCTGAAATTTTCGTTGACCAAGATTCCACGATGAAACGTATTCATCCGCGCAGCCGTGGACAGGCTTTCAAAATTTTGAAACATTCCAGTCACTTGACTGTTGTCGTAAAAGAAAGAGCATAAGGAGGGAAACGTAGTGGGTCAAAAAGTTAATGCCCATGGATTTCGTGTTGGCGTTGTAAAACCCTGGGATGCGAAATGGTATGCTGAAAAGGATTATGCAACACTTCTGAATGAAGACGTAAAAATCCGTGAATTCTTAAAGAAACAGTTGTTCATCGCAGGCGTTTCTCGTATTGAAATTGAACGGTCTGCTAAACGTATTAAATTGATTATTCATACTGCAAAACCGGGCATGGTAATTGGCCGCGGTGGTGCTGGTATTGAAGATATTAAAAAAGCACTCAAAGCTTTCACAACAAAAACTGTCGATGTCAACATCGCTGAAATCAAACAGGCTGAAATGGATGCAACGCTTGTTGCTGAAAACGTTGCCAGCCAGCTTGAACGCCGTATTGGCTTTCGCCGCGCTATGAAACAGTGTGTTGGCCGTACGATGCGTATGGGTGCCAAAGGTATCAAAATTATGTGCTCCGGCCGTCTTGGCGGTGCTGAAATCGCCCGCAGCGAAAGCTTGCGTGATGGCTCTATCCCCTTGCATACACTCCGTGCAGATATCGATTATGGCTTCGCTGAAGCACATACAACATATGGCTGCATTGGCGTAAAATGCTGGATTTATAAAGGTGAAATTTTGCCGGAAGCTAAAAAAGCTCCGCAGAAAAAACACGAAGGGAGTGAAGCATAATGTTAATTCCAAAACGTGTTAAATATCGTAAACAGTTCCGCGGCCGTATGAAAGGTCAGGCTCATCGCGGAAATAAAGTAGCACACGGCGAATTCGGTTTGGTTGCTGCTGAACCGTCTTGGATTACCAACCGTCAGATCGAAGCTGCTCGTATTGCTATGACTCGTTACATTAAACGTGGTGGTAAAGTCTGGATTAAAATTTTCCCGGATAAACCAATCACAGCTAAACCGGCTGGTACACGTATGGGTTCTGGTAAAGGTGCTCCGGAATATTGGGTTGCAGTTGCTAAACCAGGTCGTGTACTCTTTGAAATGGGCGGTGTAAGTGAAGAAATAGCTCGTGAAGCTATGCGTCTTGCCGGCCATAAACTGCCGATTAAAACGAAGTTTGTTGTTAAAGGTCAGGAATTAGGTGGTGAACAAAATGAAGGTTAAAGAAATCCGTGCTCTGAGCGCTGCCGAAATGGACGAAAAGGTGGTTAGCCTGAAAGAAGAATTGTTTAACCTCCGTTTTCAACATGCGACCGGCCAATTAGAAAATCCAATGCGAATTCGTGAAGTTAAGAAAACGATCGCTCGCATCAAAACGGTACAGCGTGAAGCAGAACTGAAAGCGCAGGCTTAAGAACGACGTACATAATTGGAATCTAAAAGGAGGTCACAAGCACAGATGGAAAGAAATGAACGGAAGATCCGCGTAGGTAAAGTTGTCAGCGATAAAATGGACAAAACCGTTGTTGTTGCTGTAGAATATAAAACGCAGCATAAGCTGTACAAAAAACCGATTATCTCGACTGTAAAATTCAAAGCGCATGATGAAAACAATGAATGCCATGTAGGCGACATCGTTCGTATTGAAGAAACTCGTCCGCTGTCCAAACAGAAACATTGGAGAGTAGTGACAATCGTAGAAGCAGCTAAATAAGCTTGAATTAATTAGGAGGTTAAGCCATGATTCAGCAAGAAACTATGTTGAATGTTGCCGATAACACCGGTGCCAAAAAACTTTTGTGCATCCAGGTCATGGGTGGCTCATATCGTAAATATGGCAACATTGGTGATATCATTACAGTATCTGTTAAAGATGCATCACCCGGTGGCGTTGTCAAGAAAGGCGACGTAGTAAAAGCTGTTATCGTTCGTTCGAAAAAAGGATTGCGCCGTGTTGACGGTTCTTATATCCGTTTTGACGAAAATGCAGCTGTCGTAATCAATAATGATAAAAGCCCTAAAGGTACTCGTATTTTTGGGCCGGTTGCCAGAGAATTGCGTGAAAAAGATTTCATGAAGATCATCTCCCTGGCTCCGGAAGTATTATAATCGGAGGAGGTGTTCTCAATGGGTAAAATGCACGTAAAGACAGGCGATACCGTTATCGTAATCGCTGGTAAAGAAAAAGGCAAAAAAGGCAAGGTCATCGCAGCGTATCCGAAAAAAGACCGCGTCGTAGTAGAAGGCCTTAACCAAGTTAAGCGCCACACAAAACCGAGTCAGAACAATCCTCAAGGCGGCATTATTACGAAGGAAGCTCCGATTCATGTTTCCAACGTTATGCTCGTAGATCCTGAAAGCGGCAAACCGACCCGTGTAAAAATGGTTCAGCAAGCCGATGGTACAAAAGTCCGCACAGCAGTAAAGAGCGGCAAAGCTATCTAATAAGAAGGGAGGGCCTTGAGAGTGTCCAGATTAAAAGATAAATACCTTTCCGAAGTTGTGAAAGGCTTACAGGAAAAACACAATTACAAAAATGTAATGCAGATTCCGAAGATTACTAAAGTTGTTATCAATATGGCAGTTGGCGAAGCTGTTACCAACTCCAAAGCTTTGGATGCTGCTGTTAATGATATGACTATTATTTCCGGTCAGAAACCAATCATTACAAAAGCTAAGAAATCTATTGCGGCTTTCAAAATCCGTGAAGGTATGAACCTTGGCTGCAAAGTTACACTTCGCGGTGAACGGATGTATGAATTCCTCGATAAATTGATGAACTTGGCTCTGCCTCGTGTACGTGACTTCCATGGCGTAAGCGCTACTGGTTTTGACGGCCGCGGCAACTATACACTTGGCTTGAAAGAACAGCTCATATTCCCGGAAATTGAATATGATAAAGTTGATAAAGCCCGTGGTATGGATATTACCATCGTAACAACAGCTACGACTGACGAAGAAGGCCGTGACATGTTGACAATGATGGGTATGCCTTTTGAAAAGTAATTAAGGAGGATTAACATACATGGCAAAGAAATCTATGCTTGAACGTGAAAAGAAACGTGAAAAAATGGTTGCCAAATACGCTAAGCTGCGTGCTGAATTAAAAGCAAAAGGCGACTATGAAGCACTTTCTAAATTGCCGGCAAATGCTTCGCCGGTACGTTTGCACAACCGTTGCAAAGTAACCGGTCGTCCTCACGGTTATATGCGTAAATTCGGTATCTGCCGTATTACATTCCGTGAACTGGCTTATAAAGGACAAATTCCTGGCGTTAAAAAAGCCAGCTGGTAATGTATTTCATGAAGGGAGGTTTTTAGATTATGGCAATGACCGATCCGATTGCGGATATGCTCACCAGAATCCGTAATGCCAATTCGGCATATCACGAAAAAGTAGAAATGCCTGCTTCTAAGATGAAAGCCGCAGTACTTGAAATCTTAAAAGAAGAAGGTTTTGTTAAAAATTATGAATCCGTAAACGAAGGCAAAACGCTGAAAGTTACGTTAAAATATGGTTCTAACAAAGAAAAGGTTATTACCGGCATTAAGAGAATTTCTAAACCGGGCCTGCGTGTATACGCTGGCAAAGAAGAACTCCCACGTGTTCTTGGTGGTTTAGGAATCGCTGTTATTTCCACGTCCAAAGGTATTATGAGCGACAAACAAGCTCGTAAACTTGGTTTGGGCGGCGAAGTTATTGCGTACGTCTGGTAAAATTTGGAGGTGTCAATATGTCTCGAGTAGGTAGAATGCCTATTGATATCCCGGCAGGCGTAAATGTAAACCTCGATGGCCAGGTAATTACCGTTAAAGGCCCGAAAGGCGAACTCACACGTACGCTTCACCAGGATATGAAAGTTACAGTAGCTGATAACGTCATTACTGTAGAACGTCCGTCTGACGATAAAAATCATCGTGCATTGCACGGCCTTACTCGTGCCCTTATTGCCAACATGGTAAAAGGCGTTACAGAAGGTTTCAAAAAAGAAATGGAAATCGTTGGTGTTGGTTACAGAGCACAGATGAAGGGCAAAAAACTTGCCTTAACTCTCGGCTTCTCCCACCCCCTCGAATTAGAAGCTCCGGAAGGCATTACTATTGAATGCCCAAGCGCTACACAGATCGTAGTATCCGGTGCAGATAACGAAGTAGTTGGCGAATTTGCTGCTAAAATCCGCGGCTATCGTCTCCCTGAACCGTATAAAGGAAAAGGTATTCGTTATGTTGGCGAACATGTTCGTCGTAAAGCCGGCAAAGCTGGCACGAAAAAATAATTAACGTAGCTTGATTATAGAAAGGAGTGAATTCCTTGAAATCCAGTAAGAATGCAATTCGTTTGAAACGTCATTGGCGCTTGCGCAAGCATATCAACGGTACGGCTGAACGCCCTCGTTTGAATGTATTCCGCAGCCTTTCCAATATTTACGCTCAGGTCATTGATGACCAGAACGGTGTAACTTTAGTTTCTGCTAGCTCTTTGGATAAAGAAATTAAAGAACAGAACGTCAGCGGCGGCAACGCTGAAGGCGCAAAATTAGTCGGTGCATTGGTTGCAAAACGTGCTATTGAAAAAGGCATCACTACGGTAGTATTTGACCGTGGCGGTTACATTTATCATGGCCGTGTTGCTGCTCTTGCAGAAGCAGCTCGTGAAGCTGGCTTAAAATTCTAATCAAGGAGGAAATAACACATGGCAAAAGTCGACCATGCAGGTCTCGAATTACAAGAAAATGTCGTATTCATCAACCGTGTTGCTAAGGTAGTTAAAGGCGGCCGCCGTTTTTCCTTCAGTGCTTTGGTTGTTGTCGGTGACGGCAACGGCAAAGTAGGCGCAGGATTAGGCAAAGCTGGCGAAGTTCCGGAAGCAATCCGTAAAGGCGTTGAAGACGCTAAGAAAAATATGATTACCGTTGCATTGAAAAACGGTTCTATTCCTCATCAGGTCACAGGTATTTTCGGTGCTGGCCAAGTATTCTTGAAACCGGCTGCAGAAGGTACTGGCGTTATTGCTGGCGGTCCGGTACGTGCCGTATTGGAATTGGCTGGCGTACGCAACATCTTGACAAAATCCATTGGTTCTTCCAACCCGAACAACATGGTTCAGGCAACTATCGAAGGATTGAGCCGTTTGAAGGATGTCAATAAAGTTGCTGAACTCCGTGGCAAAACTGTAGAAGAAATTTACGGTTAATAAGGAGGATACACAAGATGGCTCAAGTAAAAGTTACACTCGTTAAGAGTCTCGCAGGCCGTCCTGGCGATCAGCGCGCAACTGTTGTTGCTCTTGGTCTCCATAAGACGAACTCCAGCGTAGTAAAAGAAGTAACTCCTCAGATTAAAGGAATGCTTCATAAAGTAGAACACTTAGTAAAAGTAGAAGAAATTTAATATAGAAGGAGGTGCGCTGAATTGAAACTTCATGAAATGAGTATTATTCCTGGTTCCAAGAAAAAACGCAACCGCGTTGGCCGCGGCATCGGCTCCGGCAATGGTAAAACGGCTGGCAAAGGTATGAAAGGTCAGCTTTCCCGTAGCGGCGGCGGCAAGCGCCCGGGCTTCGAAGGCGGCCAGATGCCGTTGTATCGTTTGCTCCCAAAACGCGGCTTCAAGAATGTTTGGGCTAAAGAATATGCAGAAGTTAACGTTTCTGTACTCAACCGTTTTGAAGACGGCACGACTGTTGATCCTGTTGCTTTGGTAGAAGCTGGCATCCTCAAAAATGTTCGCGATGGTGTTCGTATCCTCGGCAATGGCGAAATCGAAAAGAAACTCACTGTCGTAGCTAATGGCTTCACTAAATCTGCTAAAGCTAAAATCGAAGCTGCAGGCGGTAAGGTTGTAGTACCGGGAGAAGAACCGGTAGCAGAACAGTAGGGGTGATTTGCGATGTTAGATAGCATCCAGAACGTACTGAACGTGCCGGAATTTCGGAAACGGGCAGTATTCACCTTAATCATGTTCATCATTTTCAGACTAGGTGTCCATATCCCTGTTCCAGGGGTAGACGCCTCAGTCATTGAAAATCTCTTTAGCAGCGGCAACTTATTTGGATTGCTGGATTTGTTTTCTGGCGGTGCATTAAGCAAGTTTTCTATTCTTGCGATGAGCATTACGCCGTATATCAATGCTTCCATTATTATGCAGCTGCTGACATCAGTAGTACCTACTTTTGAACAATGGGCTAAAGATAACCAGGATGGCCGTGATAAAATCCAAAAAGTAACGCGGTATGGTACTGTTTTACTTGGATTTATTCAGGCGTTTGCCATGAGTTATGCATTGAAAGTAAATAATGCACTCATTGACAACAGCTGGGCAATGGTCCTTATGGTAGCTGTTATTTTGACAGCTGGCACTTGTTTCCTCATGTGGCTGGGTGACCAGATTACAGCTGGCGGTATTGGTAATGGGATTTCCCTTATCATTTTTGCCGGCATCGTAGCTCGCTTCCCAAATGGTTGCATGACGGTATATAAGTATATTCAAGCTGGTTCTATTAACATTTTCCAAGTGCTGCTCTTTGCACTGATTGCAATTTTTATGATTGTAGTCGTTATTGAAGTAACACAAGGACAGCGGCGTGTAGCTGTACAGTATGCAAAACGTATTGTCGGTCGTAAGATGTATGGCGGTCATTCTACACACATTCCGCTGAAAGTAAATCAGGCAGGGGTAATTCCCATTATCTTCGCGTCTTCTGTATTGATGTTCCCTGTTACAATTGCACAATTTGTGCAGAATGAAACGATTCAGATGATTGCAGGATGGTTTGCATGGGGTACGGTAACCAACACCGTCATGTATGCAATCCTGATTATCTTCTTTACATATTTTTATACCGCTATTTCGCTGAATATTCCGCAGCTTACGGAAAATATGCAAAAATACGGCGGCTTTATTCCTGGGATTCGCCCGGGACAGCCAACGGCTTTGTATATAGATAGAATTATGACTCGTATCACTCTTGCCGGTGCATTTTTCTTAGCATTCATTGCAATTCTGCCAAACTTTATTGGCTGGATTACCGGTATTGAAGGCGTATACTTCGGCGGCACGGCACTGCTGATTGTCGTCGGCGTAGCTATTGATACGATGAAACAAGCTGAATCCTTAGTTTTGAATAGACAATATCAAGGATTTATGAAATAATAAGGGGGTAGTTTAAGTGTACATTCTTTTAATGGGCCCTCCAGGTGCTGGCAAAGGCACACAGGCCGAACGATTGATTGAAAAATATGGTATTCCCCAGATTTCTACTGGTGATATGTTCCGTGCAGCCGTTAAGGAACAGACTCCCCTTGGATTGGAAGCCAAAAAGTACATGGACAACGGCCAGCTCGTACCGGATGCTGTAACCGTCGGCATTGTCAAAGAACGTTTGGCAAAAGACGATTGCAAGAAAGGATTTATCCTGGATGGTTTTCCGCGTACTACTTCACAGGCTGTATCCCTCGATGCTATTCTCAGCGATTTAGGCATTAAGCTTGACGGCGTTGTTAACATTTCCGTTCCGGATGAAGAACTGATTAAACGTACAACAGGCCGTCAGATTTGCCGTTCCTGCGGTGCGACGTACCATGTCGAATTTAAACCGTCTAAAGTGAAGAATGTCTGCGACAAGTGCGGTGGTGAACTGTATCAGCGTGATGACGACAAGATGGAAACCGTCAAGAAACGTCTTAGCGTATATGCAGCACAAACAAAACCACTCATTGATTACTACAAAAACTCCAATTTGTATATCGAAGTCGATGGCAAACAGGATATGGAACACGTATTCAATGATATCGTAGCAAGTCTTGAAAAGAGTAAATAAAATGATTATTTTAAAATCTAAACGGGAAATTGAGTATATTCGCGAAGCTGGCCGCATTACTGCCAATGCGTTGCAGCTGATGAAAAAGCTGGCGAAGCCGGGCGTTACAACGGGTGAGCTGGATCAGCGCTGCGAAGAATACATCCGCAGCTGCGGGGCTTTTCCGAGTTGCAAAGGCTATTATGGATTTCCGGCAACTATTTGTGCCAGTGTAAATGAAGAAGTTGTTCATGGTATTCCTGGCCGACGCAAGTTAAAAGATGGCGATATAATCAGTATTGATTTGGTTGTAAATAAAAATGGCTACCATGGAGACTCCACAGTGACTATTCCTATTGGTCACGTTGCCCCGGCTACTCTTCAGTTGCTCAAAGTAACAGAAGAAAGTCTCTATAAAGGCATTGAGCAGGCAGTTGCTGGCAACCACCTGGGCGACATCGGACATGCCGTTCAAGCCTATGCTGAATCATTTGGGTATGGTGTTGTTCGTGACTATGTAGGTCATGGTATCGGCACAGATATGCATGAAGAACCAGAAGTGCCGAATTATGGCATGCCAGGTCATGGGGAATTACTGGAACCGGGCATGGTTTTAGCTATTGAACCGATGATTAACATGGGGACAGAAAAAGTTCGGCAGCTGAAAAACGGCTGGACTGTTGTTACTCGTGATAAAAAACCGGCAGCTCATTTTGAACACACAGTAGCTATTACTGAAAACGGTCCGGAAATCCTGACCTTACCGGAATGATGGAGCGGCTACAGTTGCCTGACTACGCAGTTGTCAAAAGCTGTGCAGGCAGGGATAAAAATAGCTTGTATGTCGTTGTCGGCAAGTTGGATTATCCCTATGTATGGATTGCTGACGGTAGAAAGTACAAATTGGATAAGCCGAAGAAAAAGAATTGCCGGCATCTCCAGATAGTGGGAACGAACGGATCCATTGGAAGCGTTGGTCCCCTGAGAATCAGCAATGAATGGATACGGTCCGTTGTGAACCGGGCCAAGATGGATTTGACCAGGGAGGTTACACATGTCTAAGGAAGATGTCATTGAAGTAGAAGGCGTCGTCGTTGAAGCACTGCCTAACGCAATGTTTAAAGTAAAATTAGAAAACGAGCACATCGTGCTGGCTCATGTTTCAGGAAAAATGCGTATGAATTTTATTCGGATTCTTCCTGGTGACAGAGTTACAATGGAATTGACACCGTATGATCTGAATCGCGGTCGTATTACGTATCGCTTCAAGTAAGATTGTATTACGCAGGAGGTTAATTATGAAGGTAAAACCGTCAGTAAAGAAAATTTGCGAAAAATGCAAAATTATCAAACGCAAAGGCCGTGTAATGGTTATTTGCGAAAATCCGAAACATAAACAGAAACAAGGTTAATAGACAGGAGGTGGATGAATAGATGGCACGTATAGCCGGTGTGGATTTACCACGTGATAAACGAGTTGAAATTGGTTTGACTTACATTTTCGGTATTGGTCTTTCTTCTTCTCAGGAAATCCTGAAGAAAACAGGTGTTAATCCGGACACACGCGTTCGTGATTTGACAGAAGATGAAGTACAGAAAATCCGTGAAGTAATCGGTCATGATTATAAAGTAGAAGGTGACCTTCGTCGTGAAGGCGCTCTCAACATCAAACGCTTAATCGAAGTTAATTCGTATCGCGGCAAACGTCATCGTGCAGGTCTCCCTGTTCGCGGTCAGCGCACAAAGACAAACGCACGTACACGTAAAGGTCCGAGAAAAGCAATCGCAGGTAAGAAGAAATAAGATTCTTAAGTAAGGAGGGAAACGATTTTGGCTAAGAATAACGTAAGAAGCAATAAAAGAAAAGAAAAGAAACATGTAGAATCGGGCGCAGCTCATATTCGTTCTACTTTTAATAATACTATTGTTACTATTAGTGATGCAAAAGGCAATGCTTTGTCTTGGGCAAGTGCTGGCGGCCTCGGCTTCCGCGGTTCCCGTAAAAGCACTCCGTTTGCTGCACAGATGGCTGCTGAACAGGCTGCTAAAACAGCAATGGAATATGGTCTTCGTCAGGTTGAAGTTTTTGTAAAAGGCCCTGGCTCTGGTCGTGAAGCTGCTATTCGTGCATTGCAGGCTGCAGGTCTCGAAGTTAACTCTATCAAAGACGTAACTCCTATCCCGCATAATGGCTGCCGTCCGCCGAAACGCAGACGTGTATAACAGACAATCCACCAAGTTGTTTTGATTCTGGAATGGGAGGATTTTCCTAATGATTGATGATAACAAATTTAAAGTTAAAACCGTTGAAAGAAGCGACGACGGCACCTATGGAAAATTCGTATGCGAACCTCTTGACAGAGGTTACGGAATCACATTGGGCAATAGCTTGCGGCGCGTCCTCTTGTCTTCGTTGGACGGCGTAGCAATCACCTCTATCAAAATTGACGGCGTATTGCATGAATTTTCAACGTTGCCTGGCGTTCGGGAAGATATTTCAGAAATCATCTTGAACCTCAAACAGCTGAGCTTGAAATTCACACGCGATGAAGTTGATGAATTGGACATCACAGTAGATGTTAGTGGTGAATGCGAATTTACCGCAAAAGACCTTGATGTAAACTCAGACATAGAAATTTTAAACCCGGAACTTCATATTGCTACACTCGATACAGATGCACACATTCATATGCAGTGCCATATCGAACGGGGCAAAGGATATGTTCCTTCGACTAAGAACAAAAGAGATACGGATGTCATCGGTGTAATTCCTATCGATTCCATCTTCTCTCCGATTGTTCGGACCAATTACGAAGTTGGCAATATCCGGGTCGGCAACGAAATGGATTATGATTCGTTGACGCTTGAAGTAACGACCGATGGCAGTATTGCTGCAGAAAATGCAGTAGCAAAAGCTGCTTCTATCATGGTCAGCTATTTGGATTACTTCCAAAAAATCGCTTCCGATCCTGCTGCTAATGAAGCATTGGCACCGTTTACGACTCCTGACGGAGAAACACCGGAAGAACCTGCTGGGCCGGAACTCAGCCAGGTTAAAATTGACGTACTGGACTTGTCCGTACGTGCTTCTAACTGCTTGAAACGTGCTAATATTTACACCTTAGGTGATTTAGTAGAACGGACAGAAGATGACTTGTCTAAGATTCGCAATCTGGGCAAAAAATCAGTAGATGAAATTATTGAAAAATTAAAGGATTACGGATTCGATCTGAAATCCAACGAAGAATAATTCGAGGAGGATGAACGATGGCTTATAGAAAGTTGGGACGTGACAGCTCTGCACGTAAAGCATTATTGCGCAGCATTGTTACCTCTTTATTCCAACATGAACGCATTGAAACAACAGAAGCAAAGGCAAAAGAACTTCGCAAAGTTGCTGAAAAAATGCTTACTCTTGCTAAACGCGGTGACTTACATGCTCGCCGTCAAGTATTAGCATACATGATGGATGAAGGCGTAGTAAAAAAACTGTTTGATGAAATTGCACCGAAATACAAAGACCGTCAAGGCGGTTATACACGTATTATCAAAACTGGCGTTCGCCAGGGCGATGCAGCTCCGATGGTAATCATCGAATTAGTTTAATCGCATTCTAACCGCTGTGGCGTAAAGCCGCAGCGGTTTTTTTATATAAGGAGAGGAATCCTATGGCATATCGTATCATGTTGGCTGTCAACTTCACGCCGGAACGCTTGAAACAGCTGAAACTATTAGGACTGTTGACGAAATCTCAAATCAAAGCAGTAAAAGAAGAAGAAAAAAAAGAAACAGTAGGAAAACTATTAGGACTTACGGATGAAGAAATCGAAGAGATTGCGGCAGCCAAAGTGGAAACCAGCCCGACTAAAGTACATACCAATATAGAAGAAGATGCTGCATTGCAGCCTGTTACCAAAGAAGCTATTATTTTATGCGGTTTTGATCATCCTGCAGTCAATTTGCTGTTGGATGCTGTTCGACGCGGACGCCTGAAAAACATACCGCTGAAAGCGATGTTGACGCCGAATAATATTTCTTGGACAGTCGATACTATTTTGCAGGAATTGTCTAAAGAACATGAATATTTCCATAAAAAAGGCAAAAAACAATGAGAGATACGACATTATGCTTTCCCGTCAACGCAGAGGGAAACATCTTATTGGGACGAAAAAAACGCGGCTTTGGCGTAACAAAATGGAATGGATTTGGCGGTAAAATAGAAACGGGCGAAACCTTTCGGCAATGTGCCGTGCGGGAACTTTGGGAAGAAACAGGACTGCGTGCAAAGGAAGGTGACTTGGAACTCGTAGGAGTATTGGACTTCCAATTTGCTGCGCAGCCGGAATGGAATCATTTGGGCTATGTGTATTTTGTTCATCGTTATGACGGGGTACCTAAAGAAACAGAAGAAATGCAGCCTGCTTGGTTTGACATCCATACGCTTCCGTATGATGAAATGTGGAAAGGCGATAGAGTTTGGATACCCATGATTTTGCAGGGTAAAAAAATTCAGGGAACGGTTCTCTTTGCTGCTGATAATGATACCGTTCAAGATATTCAGATAGAAGAAACGAATCAGATTGACGAATAGATTCCTATACAAAAAACATCTTTTTATTCGCAGGATACGTGATAAAAAGATGTTTTTTCTTTTGGAAAATTTTTATACGGGACCATGCATGAAAACTGGTAATTTGGTTGAGTCATGGGTGCAGAAGGTCTATAATAAATATAACATAAAAGAGGTGATTTACAGATGAATGCGAAAGATATACAAAAAAAGATAGCAGCAGCGGTGCAGCAAGTCAAAACAACGACACCGTTGTCGCCGTCTATTACGAATACCGTAACAATTAACTTTGTTGCCAATGCACAGCTGGCTGTTGGCGGTTCAGCTGCCATGGTGTATCTGCCGGATGAAGGCGTAAGCATGGCAAAAATAGGCAGCTCTATGTACATTAATGTAGGAACCCTGCTGCCTATTTATGAAGAAACAGTACCGGCTACGGCAAAAACACTTCATGAATTGAAGAAACCCTGGGTTTTAGACCCGGTTGCTATCGGTGTAGGTGAGTTGCGGACCCAATTGCTTTTGCAGTGCAAAGAAACGAAACCGTCCATTATTCGCGGCAATGCATCAGAAATTATTGCGTTGGCAGGACTGTGGGAACTTGATGGAGGCCAGCAGGATTCAAACGTGCGCGGCGTAGATTCGACAGATACGGTTATGGCTGCCAAAGCGGCAGCGAAAGCGTTGGCAGCATGGACTGGCGGTGCTGTGGCAGTGTCCGGACCAGAAGACCTCATTACGGACGGTACGCAGACGCTTATTTCGTATGGCGGTTCGCCCATGATGACGTGTGTGACTGGTTCCGGCTGTTCATTAGGCGGCGTCATGGCTGTTTATGCGGCGGCAGCCGATCCGTTTATTGCCGCAGCAACCGGCGCGGCTGTGTATAATTTAGCTGGAAAACGGGCAGCAGCTAACGCTGCAGGAACAGGCTCATTTCAGCAATATTTTTTAGATGAATTATATAAAGCCACAGCCGAAGATATTAGTATGAATCCCTTTACGATAGAGGAGGAATAACAATGAATACATTAGTAGCCGTAGCCATAGCTCCCTGTGGTACAGGTGATGAATTTGCCCCATATGTAGCTGAAATTGTTCGTATTATTCGTGAATCAGGTCTGCCGTGCCGGACCAATTCCATGTTTACAGAAATTGAAGGCGAATGGGACGACGTCATGGCAGCCGTTAAAAAAGCGACATTTTATTTTGCTGAAAAGGGCATTCGGATGGAAGTTGTATTAAAAGCAGACATCCGTCCCGGCTATACCCATATGATGGAACATAAACCACAGGCTGTTGAAAAGATTTTAAGTAAATAACTGATTGGTTGAGTACGATGAAAAAAAGCTGCTGCAGTATGGATTTTCCTATATGCGCAGCTTTTTTCATATGTTTTTTTGTGATGTATTCACAAGGTAAATTGGGTAGAGAAAAACGGCTTAAAAGAACCAACGATTTCTTATGCTGCTGCTGTATCGAGCCTGAATACGTTTTATGTATTGAACGGCATACCATAGGGATTTGGCCGACAGTAGCTCTAAAACAGCAATTATGATATAATAAGTATGAATATATTGTATACATAAACGCATGAAATAGGTACAGGAGGTGAAAGCTATGCTGCGGTGTATTTTGCAAAAGGTTACCAAACAACAAGACTTGTCTGAACGAGATTGTGCCTACATCGTAGATCACATGATGAAGGGACGTACAGAGGATATCCAGCTGAGTGCGTTATTAGCCGCACTGACGACCAAAGGTGTGACGGAAAATGAGTTGTATGCCTTGGCAGTAGCAATGCGGCAGTACAGCCAACCTGTACATAGCCAACGGGAGTTGTTTGATATTGTCGGTACAGGCGGAGGTCGCGTAAAAACGTTTAATATTTCGACGACTGCGGCGTTTGTCATTGCTGCCGGCGGTGTAGCTGTAGCCAAACATGGCACACGGGCCAAAGCGTCCCGCAGCGGCTCTGCCGACGTACTGGAAGCGTTGGGAGCCAATATCTTTCTCAGTCCGGAAAGTTGCTGTGATATGGTGCGGCAGATTGGGCTTTGCTATTTTTATACCCGGTATTACTATTATACGATGAAGCAAGTCGATACGCTGCAAAGGCGATTGGGCATAGAAACGGTATGGGACAGGCTGCGTCCTATCAGCAATCCGGCTCCTATTGCCAGACAAGTACTGGGCGTCAGCCAGGCGGCTTGGGTTGAGCCGATGGCCCATGTGCTGTCCCGCTTGGGCGTAAAAAAAGGAATGGTCGTACATGGCCGTGATGGAACGGACGAGCTGTCTGCTGCGGCAAATACGCTTATATGTGAATTTTCTGACGGGCAATATAAAACATATGAAATCTGCCCGGAACAATTTTCGCTGCAGCGTTGTGACGTACGGGAACTGCAGGGCGGAACGCCCAAAGAAAATGCAGCGATTACACGGCGCGTTCTCCAGGGGGAAAAAGGCCCTTGCCGCACGGCTATTTTACTGAATGCCGGTGCTGGGCTGTACATCGGCGGGGCTTCGTTGACATTGGCTGCCGGAATTAAGCGGGCTAGACAGCTGATAGACAGCGGCATTGCGTTGGAAAAATTAGAAGATTTTATTGTGATGAGTCAAAATATGGGAAAAATAGAAAAAGTAAAAATTGCTACCTACCAAGATGATACAGATATGGTATAATAAAGGGTACGGTATATTAAATTTTTTCATGAGGACAACATTTGTATGACGGATAAAACGTTGGGATGGACATTACGAATTTGCGGGGTTCTGGGAGTCATCCTTATTTTATGGTTTATTCAGCTAATGCTGCCGGAGTTTTATTCCACCATGTGGCATCTTACCATTCAAGGGGATTTAGATGGACTGACGGAATATATTTCTTCTTTTGGCATAGCTGCCATTGGTGTCAGTATTTTTATGATTGCGTTTGTCAATGCAATTGGCCTGCCGTCTATTCCCTTTTTGACAGTAAATGGGATTATCTTTGGGTTAATACCGGGGATTATTATTTCCTGGATAGGCGAAGTGCTGGGCATTGAAATCAGCTTTCATCTGACACGCACATTGCTGCGCAATCAGGCTAAAAAAGTCATTAGCCGCAGTAATATGCTGGAAAAATTGGATTCTTACAGCTGCATTCGCACGATTATGTTTGGCCGGGCGATCCCGTATTCACCGAATGTTGTAGTGACGGCATTCAGTGCCTTGAGCCATATTTCCTACAAAGATCATTTTATTGCG
Organism: bacterium; assembly: GCA_963655305.1. Classification (GTDB taxonomy): domain Bacteria; phylum Bacillota; class Negativicutes; order Veillonellales; family Megasphaeraceae; genus Megasphaera. Next base: position 4,211 of record CAVKEA010000002.1, on the reverse strand, counting down.
AATGCGTTTGGCAAAATACCCGCTGTTATTGTCGAAGTCTGGCTGGGCCATGATTTACTGCGTATTCAGGAACACTGGGGAAGGCTTCTCATTTTAGTGATATGCGTATCCAGTGTCTATGGCATCATTTGGTGGCGGCGGCGGTGTATGAAGAAAAACAAGCTGCAAAAATAAAAAAATGACATCCATGTATTGGGTGTCATTTTTTTATAGGTAATGATACAGTAATACAAAAGGTACAGCAGCAGAAAATATATGCTGCTGTGTTTTTTTATATGAAAATGACATGATAAAAAAGCATATTGACTATTCTTGACATTTATAATAAATGGGAATATACTTAAGATAAAGAAAAACGTTAAACGTTATACGGAAGAAGCGCATGCACCTTTATATCGTTTTTGTCTATGTTTGCTTACGTCATAATAAAGGAGTGTTTTACTATGATCAAACAAATTACGAGAACGTTAGACGGCAACGAAGCAACTGCTCAGGTTGCGTATGCCTTTACAGAAGTTGCTACTATTTATCCTATTACCCCATCGTCGCCTATGGCAGAACATGTTGATGTATGGGCTGCCAACGGCCGTAAAAATCTTTTTGGCCAGCCAGTCAAACTAGTTGAAATGCAGTCAGAAGCCGGTGCTATCGGTGCTGTCCACGGCGCAGCCGAAGCAGGCAGCCTGTGTTCTTCTTTTACTGCTTCACAGGGATTGATGCTGATGATTCCGGTTATGCACAGGCTGGCCGGTGAACTCAAACCGGTAGTCCTCCATATTGCGGCGCGTACCGTTGGGACCCATACAATGTCTATTTTTGGTGACCATTCGGATGTCATGGGCTGTCGTAATACAGGCTTTGCCATGCTTTGCAGCGCCAGCGTACAGGAATGTGCGGATTTGGCAGCAGTGGCGCATTTATCGACGATTAAAGGACACGTACCTTTTATGCATTTCTTCGACGGGTTCCGTACTTCTCATGAAATCCAAAAAATTCACATGCTGCCGGAAGAAGAACTCGGCAAGCTGATAGACAGGGATGCCTTGTATGATTTCAAACATCATGGACTGAATCCGGAACACCCTGTCATGCGCAGTACCGTTACCAATCCCGACATGTTTTTCCAGTCTCGTGAAGCGAGCAATAGGTGGTATGACCGGCTGCCGTATATTGTGGAAGAGTATATGGATGCTATTAGTGAACGGACAGGACGGACATATAAACTGTTTAATTATTATGGGACAGAAGATGCAGAATATGTTATCGTCGCTATGGGGTCTGTTACCGGTGCGATTGAAGAAACGATTGATGCATTGAACAAAGCCGGAAAGAAAGTCGGGTATATACAAGTGCATCTGTACAGACCTTTTTCGCTGCATCATTTCTTCCAGTCGCTGCCGAACACGGTTAAATGCATTACGGTTATGGATCGGACCAAAGAACCGGGGGCATTAGGAGAACCGCTGTATGAAGATATTTGTGCGGCGATGCAGCATGCCGATAAAAAAGTATCCGTATTGGCCTGCCGCTACGGCTTGTCCTCTAAAGACGTACCGCCTGCCTCTATTCACGCTGTGTTTAGAAATATGATTTCCCTGCAGCCGAAAAATCACTTTACGTTGGGTATTATCGACGATGTGACGCATCTTTCGATTCCCGATGTTCCCATTGCTGTCGATACAGAAGGCACTGTTAATTGCAAATTCTGGGGATTTGGCTCAGATGGTACAGTAGGCGCAAATAAAAACTCGATTAAGATTATCGGTGATAATACGGACATGTATGTACAGGCCTATTTTGAATATGATACGAAAAAATCCGGCGGTGTCACCAAATCACATCTGCGGTTTGGCAAACATCCGATTCGGGCTACGTATTATATTAAAGAAGCAGATTTCCTGGCATGCCATAAGCAGGCCTATATGGATTCATACGATATAGTCAGTGAAGTAAAAGAAGGCGGCATTTTCCTCCTCAACTGCAGCTGGAGCGGCGAAGAATTGGAACGGCATTTGAGCAATAAAGTAAAACGGCAGCTGGCAGAAAAGAAAATTCGTTTTTATACGATTGATGCGACTCAAATTGCGGAAGAAATCGGCTTGGGCAGCAATCGGACCAATACGGTGCTGCAGGCAGCCTTTTTCCAACTGACGCATATACTGCCTATTGACCATGCTGTCAATTATATGAAAAATGCGATTGCCAAGACGTATCATGCCAAGGGCGAACAAGTCATTGCCATGAACCAAGCAGCTGTCGATGAAGGGATTAAAGGTGTTACCGCTATTGATGTACCTATTTCCTGGAAAAATCTCCCCGATGATGCACCGAAACCAGAAAACGCTGTGCCGAACTTTATTCAGAAAATTGTACGGCCAGCCAATGCACAGCTCGGCGATATGATTCCTGTCAGTGAATTTGTACCCTATGCAGACGGCTCGTATCCGCTTAGCTCTACTAAATATGAAAAACGGGGCATTGCCTCGACAGTACCGCAGTGGATTCCCGAAAATTGTGTGCAATGCAATCGGTGTTCTCTCGTTTGTCCTCATGCAGCGATTCGCCCGTATTTATTGGATGACCGCGAAGCCGACGCAGCCCCCAGCGGCTTTACGACTAAAAAAGCGAGTGGCAAAGGAATGGAAGGCTATGCATTCCGCATGCAGGTATCGCCGCTTGACTGCTATAGCTGCGAAACATGCGTCAATGTTTGTCCGGCAAAAGACAAAGCCTTGGTTATGAAACCGTTGGATACACAGCGGCATGAACAAGCCAACTGGGACTATGCGCAGACCTTGCGGCCGAAACAGACAGAGCTGGATAAATTCTCTGTCAAAGGCAGTCAATTCCAGCAGCCGCTCTTAGAATTCTCCGGTGCCTGTGCCGGATGTGCTGAAACAGCGTATATGAAAATTTTGACACAGCTGTTTGGCCCGCGGATGCTGGTAGCCAATGCGACAGGCTGTACCCAGGCTTGGGGAGCTGCTATGCCGAGCCTGCCGTATACGACGAATGCAGAAGGATTTGGCCCGGCATGGTCCAACTCCGTATTTGAAGACAATGCTGAATTTGCGCTGGGCATGGCGTTATCCATGGATCAGCAGCGCGATGCCATTCGTGCCAAATCCCAGCAATTACTGCCGCTGACAACAGGAACGCTGCACGAAGCGATTGCTAGATGGCTGGATTCGATTGGCGTAGATAATGAAGGCGAAGTAACAGAAGGCATCAGCCGTGCCTACATAAACGCATTGACAGCAGCTCAGCTTTCAGGAGAAGCGGCCGTACTGCAGCAGGATATTTTAGCGCATAAAGAACATATTATTAAGAAAACCATCTGGATGTACGGCGGCGACGGCTGGGCGTATGACATTGGGTACGGCGGCCTGGACCATGTACTGGCCATGAATGCCAACGTCAATATTATGCTCGTCGATACGGAAGTGTATTCCAATACAGGCGGGCAGTCTTCCAAAGCGACACCGGTAGGAGCCGTAGCACAATTTGCCGCATCGGGCCGTAAGTTTAACAAAAAAGATTTAGGCAGACTGCTGATGACGTATGGCCATATATATGTCGCTCAGGTAGCATTGGGGGCCGACCCCAATCAGCTGATCAAGGCGATTAAAGAAGCAGAAGCCTACAATGGGCCGTCCATTTTGATTGCCTATTCGCCATGTATTAATCATGGTATCCGCGGCGGCATGGGCAATGCACAGACTGAAATGAAGCGAGCCGTTGACTGCGGCTACTGGCATTTGTACCGGTATAATCCGCTGCGTAAAAAAGAAGGAAAGAATCCATTTGTATTAGATTCCAAAGAACCCAAAGAATCGTTCCGTGAGTATTTGATGGGCGAAACACGGTATGCTGCATTGACTCGGACATTCCCGGATATTGCAGAAGAGTTATTTGCCAAAGCGGAAGAATTTGCTAAGAAAAAATATGAAATTTATAAAGGATTGGCCGATGAAGACAACTAAAGAGGCTTGAGATTGTCATATGAAGTTTTTCGCCATCCTCTTTGTTTCAAACGTTTTCAACTTGATGTTTAAAGTGAAAAATATGTTCGTGTTATAACGTCAAAGCTGTCAATGATGCGCGAAGAACTGCAGGCAAAAAGAGCAGGTCACTTCGTGTGACAGCTCCATAAGATGGGGCTGTAACAAAATGAGCTTTTTTAGCCCATTTTGTTGCGGCCTTCTTTCTTT
>CAVKEA010000001.1:0-125229 GCA_963655305.1 bacterium | reverse complement strand
GTATAGCCTCAATTTCTTGACTTTGTAATTATAATTTTTTTTAATAATTCTTCCCATGTATTCCAAATAATCTGCGGAGAAAACACTTTCATTGATTCACGGGCATTATTTCCAACATTTACACGTAGCTGTTGATCGCTCATCAAATTTTTTAAAGCTTCCTGAAAAGGTTTCACTCCATCATCACAAAGTATTCCTGTTTTATTGTTTTCAATCATTCCCAAAACAGATTCGCAGCTATGATAAGCCACTGAAGGCAATCCCATACTCATAGCTTCGCCTAAAGCCAAGCTAAAGCCCTCATAAGCACTAGGAAAAGCAAAAATATCTCCCTGTTGTAATACGCTGAGTACATTATTTGTCGTACCTTTAAGGAAAATACGGTTTTCTAAATGATTTTTACGAATCAAAAGCTGCAATTCTTTGTAATATGCTTTGCCATCTTCAGCACCCCAAAGTTCTACATTCCAATTAGGAAATGCATCAGCCAGGCCAGCAAATGCTTCAATTAGCAAATGGGGTCGTTTATGGTTCTTTGCTAATCGACCAACAAAAATAATTTTGTATATTTTCTTTGCTTCCGCTAAATTGGCTTGGACATCATACTGTGGGATTGCATTGCCAATGACTACGGTGTTTACGTTTGGCAAATGATTTTTTAGATGTTGTTCAAACGAAGGCAGGAGTACTTGACACGCCGCACTTTTTTCCAAAGCCGGAATTTCTTCTTTCGGATACGTATGAAAATAATCTTCTGGGTCGCCATGACTCATTGTAATAACTGGGATTTGGGTTCGGAGATCACAGAGCAACATCTTACTAGCTGCAGATTGGAAGGCCACAATAACATCTGGTGTTGTTATTTCCAGTACCTTCTGCAAATTTTTTAATAAATACTTTTGTGCAAAATCTGTATTAACAGTCCTTGCTTTTCTTGTATTAAATGGCCGAAGCAGTTCTCTCTTTACTTTTAAATACCAGGGATAAGAAATTTTTTCTCCCTCAAAATGACGAAGATCATAACAGGGTATACTCTTATTTAAGGAATAATAAAAATTTCCTATTTGTACATCACTATATACTAAACTTACATGATGTCCTCTGCGTTGCATCTCATTAGAAAATGTGCATGTAACTTTGGCTAGTCCACCGCTATCATCAACCATTTTTGTCAAATTGGCTACTAAAATTTTCATTTATCTTCACTCCATAAATATTATTTAGATAAAATTTCCACAATTCTTCTAATCAACTTATCTTGTCCATATTTTTTATTGGCTCCAATCAGACCTTGACGGTATATTTCTTCTTTCTCAGGAAATTCATTTACGAATTTTTCTAACTGCGCAGAAAATACCTCTATCGAGTCTAATTTTACAGCTTCGCCTACATCAAATTCCTGTAAAATTTCAGGATTCATTTCTGGAGACTGCAACACCGGCTTATAATAGCCAATCGCAGTAAAGAGCATAGCACTTGGCTGATAACGATATCGTTCAGCGCCATATGGGAGAAGCATAACATCGATGTCCATAATTTCTTTTTGCCATTCTATGCCTAATAGATTTTTATGCAAAAAATGAATATTATCGTAATTTGCATACTCTTTTTTCAAGCGTTCAAAATCATCACTATCAACCTGTGTCGCTGTTGCTCCCTGTACAGTTAGTGTAACAGGATTCGTAAATTTTGCCTTAATAAATGCCTGCAAAAAGAAATCAAGATTTTTTTCTCGTCGATATTGGCCAAAAAATCCCAAACGCAAAGGACTATGAACATGGAATTCCGGCATAACCGGCAAATCAAAAGGAATATAAACAGGGGCCATGATTGTATGGAAATTAGGACAATTTGCCAATTCAGGAAACTCTGTTTGCAGCCCCAATGCTCCAAGATGAACATTTGTATAATCTGTTAAACTTTTAACGCCATCGCAAAAACGTTTTCTATCTTTGGGCATAATTCCATGAAACATAAATAAAAATGGAATTTTACTATTTTTCAATCTACTGTGCCGAATAGACCGCATAACCCGCCAGCTATTAGTCGGTACAATTACTGCATCATATTTACCATCATTGCCTTTTTCACAAGCACTATTCAGCCAAGCAATACGACGGCGTTCTCTTTGCATAGAAAGCCAAAGACGTTTTAATCGACTAACGCCAGCATAAGAAATAGCTTCTCCACCCTCAAGATAATCAACACTGCAATGATAATCAAGTTTAAAAGGAAAATGTTCTGGTACACAAAACCAAGGTTCATGGCCTTGTTTTTTTAATTCTTCTACTAAAATCCGGTCAAATTCCACTTCATGTCCTGCCGGCATGACAATGGACTCTAATATAGCTACACGCATAACGCAAAAAGCTCCTCTCTATTTTCGTCCTAGCCACTCAATCATTTTAGGATTATATTCATATACGCATAATAAACACGTATTCACAATATAAAAGCTAGTAGTTTGCTGTAACAAATGTATTTGTATTTTCAATACCTCTCTTAAAACAGCATATAAATTCTCCACCAGCATTTCCTCATTACAGCATACTATTATCTAAGTTAAGCTGAATAATCTGAGAAAAAATTCGTTTATCATATCGTGTAATATCCGGACAACAGCTTTCTGCATCAGCCCTTGTTTTATACTGTCCCAATTCATCTAAGCGAACACGGCTGGACAAATAACTGGTATTTTCAAAAGATGGTATATGGATACATGATTCTACCATTGGATAATTAATATACAAACGACCTCGTGATGTCGAATCATTAAAATAATCCATCATTTGTTGAAGCGCTTTGACAGAAAAACGATTATCCTGGGGATCAAAATCAAAAATCAAGTACACATCTGTATATCGATCATCAAAAATCTTTTTCCTGTTTTCGTCTGGCTCTTGCTCACGTAAAAATAAGAGAAAATCAAGATCTTCTAAATCTTCCCTATAATAACGCTGAATACGTTCATACAAATCGTATATGTTGGCGCCATAAGAAACAATTTGACGTTTTTTATACATATACGTATCAAACAAACGAGTTAATAATTGTGGTTCCTTTTTCTCTCCTTCTACAATGGCTAAAATCTTTCTATTCATCAAACTCACCATGTTTCATGAGATTTTCTAAATTATATCCTTCCCGCAGTTCTCGATCGGTAGCATTCGCTAAGGAAATAATTCTATCCGAAAGCAATAAAAAATAACAGTCTGGCCGCATAATTCGATTGCTCAAGAGACCTGTATTGTGAGATGTTAATATGGTTTGAATAGAAAATTTTTCTTCCAACAATTTAACAATTTTCTCAGCCAATTCATAATGATAAAAAGCATCAAATTCATCGATAAACAGGAAGCTAATTTTATCCACGTGTTTATACCAATAAAAAAATGTTAATAATGCATTGGTACCATTAGAAGCATTAAAAAAGGGAACGAGATGATTATGCTTAAAAAAAAGGCTCATTTTTCCATCAGCTTGTGCCACTGCACAAATCTTCTCACGCACACCATATGCATTCAAAAAAGTTTCAAATTCATGAACAAAGCCATTTTTGATAATATAATCAGCCATCGATTCTACCACTGTTGAAAAGCCAACATATTCGTTATTCGTTCCTAAGCTGCGAAACCAAAGCATACCGCTAACAAATTTCATGACTTCCCGTACAGGGTTTCTTTCATCCAATGTCAAATTATTCGCCATATAACGCAAAACAGAAATTCTATTATCGCGAAATTCCCAATTCAGTGTATTCAGCCCATACGCAGCTAAGTGAGAAAAATCGCCTTCTTGTTTGTCATAGTCAAACGAAAATACTAATTGATCATTTAATGATAGTGATTCTGTAACAAGTTCCCTGGCAGCTCTTTTTGTATAGTTGTAAATAATCTCATCATCGTCTCGCTGAAACACATAAGAAAACGAAACAATATCGGAATCTGCATCTGCATTACAATAGTTCGTTATGGACTGCGCTACGCCATTTTTATCAACTAAGTGATACGTAATATCAACCATTGCCAGTCCATAATTAGTCTTGCCAACAGCATTTTTCCCATAGATAATAGCATTTTTAATAATGCCTTTTGACAAACACTGCGTACTGTATGGATAATTTTTGACATCTGAAAGGTCAATCATAAAAGATTCTTTAAAGTTTTTAAAATTTTGAACACTGAATTTCTTAAGAAGCATCATCAACCACCTCTATTATTCTATCAGTTTTTCTTGATTTTCTGCAGCCAATTATGAAGAACTGCATCGTACACAGGCAACCGCAGCAGCAAACTTTCGATAAAAGATTCATCATATGTGTGGGTTGTCAAGTTGCGGTCATCAGCCATTTTTAATGCTTGTTCCGTTTCTGCATCAGAAAGAACACCGACTTCACGGCACGAACGTATAACTTTTTTAGGAGACGCCGCATCAATGCCCTCCTGTATATAAAGATATTCTTTTGCACATTTCCAGGTAAGTTCAAACGTGAATTCAAATCGTTGAATCAATGCATCTCGCTCTATTTCTGTCAGGTTTTGACGGGATGCTAGTTCGTGAAATTTTGCCAACGCACGGATGGCTAATTCGTATCGTTCTGTAATTCTTTCCATAAAATTCCTTCTTTCCGTATACGCTGGCATAAGGCTTTTCCTGCATGATGCATATCCACTACATCAACACGCTGGGGAATTGTTGATTCCTCTAACTTTTCCCGCAGCAGTGTAATTTCATAAGAAATATCACTCTTTCCTTCCACGGCAATATCGATGTCAGAACTTCGTTTCTGCTCTCTCCGTGCCCAGGAACCAAAAAGGTAAATTCGCACATCTTGTGTTGAAAAATGATGCAGCACTATTGTTTTGACGCGTTGAATTGTAACATCTTCCATATTATGTATCACCGTTTTTTCACGACCTAATATGTGTCAGTTAAATATTATAAACGGCCGTTTGGATCGCGATATAAAAAATATAGCTTAACATATTTATTCATCGTATAAAAATAATGATTAGTAGCTAATATCCAACCCATTTTCCCATCCAGAAAGCCTTTGTTGATGATATATACCTTTAAAAAAGCCCATAATGGGCGTAAAACTATATCTAAAAAAAAGTTGCATTTTTTACCACTATCTTTATATTTAAGTGCTGCCAAACGCGTATAGTTATTCAGTTTATTCAATTGCTGATCCCACGTATTATATGTATAATGATACATAATATGTTTTAACTTTTCATTAGGATATGGGGTTACAATTTTAGGATGAACATACCCTTCCACATAAGAATCTTTAGCAGGAAAAAGACGATCTACATAATCAGGGCGCAATGTTCCGTGAGTTGCTTTATAATGGTGAAATAAGTTTTCTCGCCGAATCCAATATGCCTTTTGTTCATTTTTTTCAACAACTTTTTGTATTTCTTTCGCTAACGGTTCAGAAATACGTTCATCTGCATCCAAAAATAACACCCATTCATGGCTGGCATTTTGTATCGCAAAAGTCTGCTGCGCCCCCCAATCCCCATTCATTGCACGCTGAATAACTCGAGCTCCCATACTTTCTGCTAATTCTTTAGTCCGATCTGTACTGTAATCATCAATAACTAATACTTCATTTGTAAATTGTACTGTTTTAATACAATCAACAATATGTTGTTCTTCATTTTTTGCTAAAATTAACGCAGTAATTTTTGCCAAGACAATCTCCTTTTCACGTCATCATACACCTAAATTTTTAACAGGAATATATAGTTAAAAAATTTTTTACCTAGTATAAAATTTGTAACATTATACTATATTCAATATCTGAAATATAGTGCCACGCATTGCGTGATAATCTCTTTTCCAATTATATCATACCATAAGAATTTTTAAAACCATTACATGCTGTCTTTATAGTCATTTCCAAACTTCACTAAATGAAGTTAATTGTTGTACTAGAAAACCGCCGCATACAATCAGTACGCGACAGTTTACATGATAATACAGCTATTTTATTTTTCAAACAAAGAGTAATTGCGTCCTTCTTCACGATGATAGATGCCAATGCGTCTTGCCAGCATCATATCGGTATCGATGGGCAGTTGAAACTGATTTCCCAATACGGTCCAGACCTGGGAGGGTTTAATAGCGCCTTCGCTGGTCTGGTAAATGCCTACACGCAAGGTGATTTTATCGTCCTGCAGCTGGCCTGTAATCGGTTCTACGACATGATTTTTGACATTAATCAAGCGTATTTTATGTTTTCCTTTTAGGGATACTTTTTCATACTGCACTTCCGGTGCCGCATTGAAAGCCTGCAGTGCTGTTTCGACGGCAGCGGCAGTGGCTTCTTTTTGAGCCGGGCCCATGAGGTCATATACGGCATAGTTGGCAGCTGCCATCAGTTTGGCAGCTTTGGCATCGACATATTTACCGTCCAATACGGCAAAGCCATGCGGAGATTTGGCATTCATGCGGGCTATGACATCGGGTACTGCCAGTTTTTCACTTAATTCCATGTCCAAATATTCTACATCTGCCGAAACGCCTACGCCCAATGCAGAAGCAAAACTGAGTTTCATGTGCGGGTTAAAGCCTTCGGAATAACAAATCGGAAGATTAGCCCGGATAATGACATAGCGGACAGCACGGGCGAAATCCAAATGCGATAAAAATTGCAGCGCCCCGTCTTTTTTAACAGCTAAACGCAGTCTTTCCATGGTCTACGCCTTCCTTTCTGTCAATAATTTTTACACCTAAATGAGGACATACACCACAGCCGGTACAGCTCAGACGGCGGCAGTCATGCGTTAGTTCTTCAGCAGCAGCCCGCTTCCATTCCCGCTGTAAAAACGCCTTGGCAGCTCCGTTGCTCAAATGATCCCATGGCAGCGGTTCATTCAAATCCCGCTGCCGTGCTGCGTAATAATCCGGATCAATGCCGGCATTTTCAAAGGCCTGCATCCAGCGGTCATAGTCAAACATTTCTGTCCAGCCGTCAAACTTACAGCCCAGTTTCCACGCTTCGTACAAGACACGGCCCATCCGTCTGTCGCCGCGGGCAAAGGTTGCTTCTAATCGTCCTGTTTTGGCATCATGGTAATGATAGGAAATGTGTTTATCTCGAATCAAGCCTTTGATATATTCTTGTTTACGGCGAATTTCTTCAATCGGCAGCTGGCCAAACCATTGAAACGCTGTATGGGATTTAGGAACAAAGCTGGAAACGGATACGGTCACTTTGCCGTTATTTTTATGCGTAACCTGCCGATAGAGATTTAATACTTTATAGGCTAAGTCAGCAATGCCGGCCAAATCTTCGTCTGTTTCTGTCGGCAGTCCCATCATAAAATAGAGCTTGACCGTAGACCAGCCGTTTTGGAAGGCATTTTCGCATGCTGCCAGCAGATTTTCTTCCGTAACGCCTTTATTGATAACATCCCGCAGCCGCTGTGTCCCTGCTTCGGGGGCAAATGTCAAGCCGCTTTTTCGCACCTGCTGTACTTTTTTGGCAATATCGACGGAAAAGCTGTCAACACGCAGCGACGGCAGACTGACGCTTACTTTTTTACCTTTAAATTCTTCCAGCAGCATATCGACTAATTCTGTAAGACAAGAATAATCGGCTGAACTCAAGCTCATAAGAGAAATTTCATCATAGCCGGAGTTGGCAATGATTTCTTTAGCAATCTGTACCAGTCGTTCTGGAGATTTTTCCCGCACAGGACGATAGAGCATGCCAGCCTGGCAAAAACGACAGCCACGGCTGCAGCCGCGGAATAATTCCAACACAGCCCGGTTGTGAACAATATCAATGTTGGGCACAATGGGTTTCGTCGGGAAGAAAACGTGTTCTTCATCGGCAACAACGCATTTTTCAATGTGTTCTTTTGCTTCCGGTTCTGTCGGCGTCAAGGCTTTAAAATTTCCAGCCGCATCATATGTCGGCTGATAGAAAGCCGGTACATAGTTACCCTGCTGCGTGGCCAATGTTTTCAGCAAGCCTTTCTTACCGCCCGGTTTGCCTGCCTCTTTCCATTGAATAATCGTATCTGCCAGCAGCTGCGTCGATTCTTCGGATTCACCGAGGAAAAATATATCGATATAGTCTGCCAATGGTTCGGCATTATAGGCACAGGGGCCGCCGGCCGCAATCAGCGGCATATCGTCTCCCCGGTCTTTGGAAAATATAGGAATACCTGCCAAGTCAAGCATATTCAAAATATTGGTAAAGCTCATTTCGTACTGCAGTGTAAAGCCTACCATGTCAAACTCTTTAACCGGCGTTTTGGTTTCCAAAGAAAAAAGAGGGTACCCCTCTTTTCTCATCAGTTCTTCCATATCCGGCCATGGCGCATAGACACGTTCAGCTGCTACGTCCTGCCGTTCATTCAAAAGTGCATATAAAATCCGCAGGCCCAAATGGCTCATGGCTACTTCATATACATCTGGAAAACAATATGCAACTGTCAATTTGACATCATCATGGTTTTTGACTACACTATTCCATTCACCGCCCACATATCGTGCCGGTTTCGTAACTTTACTAAGCAAAATCGGGTCTATCAAGACTGTATGTGACACAAAAACATCCTCCTACTCCCCTAAAAAATCATCGTCTGCTGCCGCATGTATATACTAAGCAAAATGCCCAATCCCATCATGTTGGTCGTCAAGGCACTGACACCGTAACTCATAAACGGCAGCGGAATCCCTGTAACAGGCATAATACCGCAGGTCATGCCGACATTGACCAAGATTTGGAATCCCCACATGGCAACGATACCTGTTGCCAGCAGCATGCCAAAGTTGTCTTTGCATTCCTTGGCTACCATCAAACCGCGGTATACCAATACAAAATATAAGAAAAGGATAAAAATGCAGCCCATAAATCCTAATTCTTCACCAATAACAGAAAAAATAAAGTCTGTATGATTTTCAGGGAGAAAGTTTAACTGGCTTTGGGACCCTTGAAATAGTCCCTTGCCAAACAGCATGCCGGAACCAATGGCAATTTTAGACTGAATAATATGATATCCGGCGCCAAACGGATCGGCATTCGGATTCAAAAAGACAGCAATACGGGATTTTTGATAATCCTTCAGAAAATGCCAGCCAATCGGAGCCAATACGACGCCGATGATAAAAATATTGCGCAGCAAAGACATTTTGATTTTGGCCACAAACAGCATACCAAAACCGATAGCTAAAAATACCAAGCTGGTGCCCAAGTCCGGCTGCTTCAATACCAATAAAAACGGAATGCCCATATACAGGCCAATCGGAATAATGCTGCGCCATGTGTTGATTTTTTCTACTCTGTCGGATAACAACGCTGCCATACAAACAATCATAATCAGTTTAGAAAATTCAGACGGCTGCAGCGTAATAGGCCCGAGCTGAATCCAGCGCTGCGCCCCCAAAGCTGACGTCCCAATAAACATGACCGCCAGCAGCATCAATAAATTGATAATATACAGCGGCCGGGCAAATCGTTTTAATTTGGTATAGTCATAGCGGCTGAAAAATATAATAATCATTAAATTGACAATAAAGGCAACCCCTTGCTTTGCCACAAAATCATAATTAATAGCGCCTTTATTGATATGCGTGGCACTGCCAATAATGCATAGACTGACACACACTATCAGCAAACACATGATAAGCATTACTTTATCCAAATTTTTCCATTCTCGTTTAAACATTTGTAACTCCTATCGACGATAATGACGCCAAGCCATAGATTGCTGCCGCCGCTGCCGCACGGAAATACGCGGCATGGAAACAGCCGGCTCCGGTCGTTCTTTGCTTGTTGATTCTGTATCTGACTCAAAAGATGACGTCGTATCCTCATTCGTCATCTTCGTCATGACAGCGGCCGCTTTTTGCAGTTCTGCCGCCGCCAATGCTTTCATTTGTCCCAATGCAGGCGGAGTTTCTGCCGCTGCTGTTGTTGTCTGGTGCGGGCCGGCTAGTTGTTCTGCTGCCGGCAGCAGTGCCGTCAACGCGTCTATATCTACGGCTTTCCCCGTTTCTATATACTCCACTGTCTGTTCCATGGCAGCATAAAACGGCGTGTCTTGACAGGAAATCAAACTTCCCTGCTGTGCAGCCGCATGAACAGCCGCATCATGAGGCAATATGCCGGCAATCGTTTCCGGATTTAAAATTTGCAGCATTTCCTGCACAGATACATAGCCTGGGTCGCTGCCGTAAAAATTATTGAATACCACATCGTAGTGAAACCGCTTATGCTTGTTGCAAAACTGCATAACACGTGCGGCATCGCGCATAGAAGACCATGTCGGCTCTATGACAAAAAACATGGTATCGGCAATGGCGACGGCATCTTTAAACGCTCGTCCTCTGCCAGGCGGACAATCAATTAGTACGTACTCATACTTCTGGGATACTTTTTCAACGATATACTGATACGACGGCGCATCTATTTTTTCCCATGTATGCTTTTGGCTGGCTGCCAAAAAATCCAACTGATCTGCTACATGCAGCAGTGCGTCTTTGGTGCTGCAGTTGCCCTTTAGTACATCACCGACATCATACAAGACATCATCCTGCATGCCAAACATCAAATCCAGATTACGCAGACCCATATCTGCGTCTACGGCAAGAACGCGATGTCCATGCCGCTGCAGACTGACAGCCAAAGATGCCGTAATCAATGTCTTACCTACGCCGCCCTTGCCGGACGCCACAGCAATAATGGTAGCCATGAGAATGACTCCTTTCTATGTCAGATATTATCGTTTATCATCCGTTTTCTCTTGATTTTTATGTTGTGCATCAGCGTTTTTGCTGTCTTTATTTTTACTGTCTTTATCGTGTTTGCCGCCATCTGCATATTCGCCAACATGGAAGAATTCTTCCAGCATCATTTTGACGATAGGACCGGAAGCGACGCCGCCATAGCCGCCTTGTTCTACTAACACGGCAACAACGATGCGGGGATGGTCAAACGGCGCATATGCGACAAACCAGCCATGGTCTACGCCGCCAAAGTTTTCTGCCGTCCCTGTTTTACCAGCGACTTGAATAGGAAATCCAGCAAACAACGAACCGGCTGTACCGGATTCTTCCGTAACGTTGCGCATCCCTTCACGTATCAAATCCAAAGTAGAACGCGATACCGCCAAGGTTCCCACTTGTTCAGGCGCAAAAATCTTATACGGCGTACCATCCAAATTGTCGATACGGTTGACGATAAACGGACGGTATTGAATACCGCCGTTAGCCACTTCACTGACAATCATTGCTGCCTGAAGCGGTGTTACCAACTGGAAGCCCTGCCCGATAGCAGAGTTAAATGTATCCCCTAGATACCAATCCTGATTAAAGGTTTTCTTTTTGTATTCTTCACTGGCAACCAAGCCGGACGCTTCGCCGCGCAGTGCAATGCCTGTTTTCTTGCCCATGCCAAACATGCGTGCATATTCAGCTAATTTTTCGATGCCGACACGACGGCCCATTTCATAAAAATATACGTTATCGGACTTAGCCAACGCTTCGGTGAAATTAATCCAGCCCAAGGCTTCGCCGCCGGCGTTGCGCATATCGACGAGCCAATGACGGCCGCTATCGAAAATCATTTCATCCGGCGTAACCTTTTTCAGTTCCAGCGCTGCAGACCCGGTAATCAGTTTGAATGTAGAACCAGGCGGATATTCGCCGGCAATGGCACGGTTTTCCATCGGATGATACGGGTTGTCATTAATCTGAGCCCATTCTTTTGCCGTAATGCCGCGTGTAAACCAGTTTGGATTGAAAGACGGACGGCTAGCCATGGCCAATACCGCACCTGTATTAGGGTCGATAGCCACGACGGCGATCCCATGGGTCCCAATGCCGTTAGCAACTTGTTTATCCATCGCATCTTCCGCTGCCTGCTGCAAATTCAAATCAATCGTCAAATGAATATTGTGCCCGGCAACCGGATTTTTGCGTTCCATTTCTTTGACAGGACTGCCGGCTGCATCGACTTCTACTTGTCTGCCGCCGTCTTTGCCGCGAAGGATATCATCATAATACGATTCCAAACCGGCACGGCCAATCTGCGTAATATTAGAAACGCCCTCCTGTCCTTCCAAGCGTTTCATGTCTTCTTCATCAATTTGGCCTACATAGCCAAAAATCTGTGCAGCCATTTCATTGTACGGATAGTAGCGAATCGGCTGTACATCGACAGAAATACCGGGAAGTTCATTACGCCGTTCTTCAATTTTAGTAACAATGTCCTGCGTCAAATCGGTAGCCAATACCGTCGGTACGTAGGCACTTTTGACTTTCTGTATTTTTTCCCGCAGCTTATCTTCCGGCTGATTAATCAATTGTGACAATTCTTTCAATTCATCATCTGTCATGCCGTCTTTCGTTGGGACATACGTCACCATGAAACTGGGGCGGGAGCCTACCAAAATCTGGCCGTTGCGGTCATACATAATGCCGCGCATGGCAGCAATAGGAATGGCACGCAGTCTGTTTCCTTCTGCCAATGAATGATAATAGTCGCCGGCAACAATCTGTAAATACACCAGCCGACAAATCAAGACGACAAAAATACCGATTAAAATCCAATATAAATACCGGAAGCGGCCATCATTATTTTTCTTTTTCATCAACGCTTCAAGCATGTATATGTTACCTCCATCTACCAGCAACGCTCCATCCATAATAGGAATCTTCCCGACGGAGCCGCCATACGACACGATCGACAGGAATCATGAGGATACCATGATATATGAGCATGGGAATACTAAATTCAAACAAATACGATGCTACGTGAATAAACTGTCCCGATGCAAACAAGATCATACAGTTCAAAACCAAACAGCATTCTGTAGCGCCCAGTACAATCAGCAATGTTAATATCCATTGGTCTTTATCTATATCGCGGCCTAAATAGCTGCAGACAATCGCAATAATCAAATACGGCAACAAATGCAGGCCAAAGAAGTTGCCAATAATGACATCTTGGCAAAATCCTCCCAGCAGTGCAGTCCAAATACCGATGCGCTGTCCGTGATGCAGGGCCATCAATACGACAAAAACAAAAATTAAATTCGGCTGATTTACGCCATTAAAAATAAACGGCAATACAGCGCTTTGTAAAATAAATACAATAAACGCCGCCATGACACAGCTTAGTTTCTTCATAATGCTGCGGCTCCTTTAATACCTTCTACTTTATCTCGATTCGTCTGCGGCACTAATTTCGGCGCAACATCCGGTTTTGCATATGAGCCGGTATCAGACGATTTCAAAATAACCAATACTTCTTCCAATTTAGAGAAATCTACACTCGGACGAATAACAGCGTATTTGACAAAATCATTGTCATTTTGGTGAATGGATACAATCGTCCCCAGCGGCAATCCCTTAGGATAAATAGAGCCAAAGCCGGATGTAACCAATGTATCCCCTTCCAAAATATCCGCATCTTTGGCAATATTGACAAACTGCGGTTCCGTCGGAACATTGCCATTGCCGCGAACAACAGAAGAAACGCGGGATTCCGGACGCTGTACAATCGCACCGATACTTGTGCGCGGGTCTGTCAACAGCTGTACGCGTGCCGAATGCGGATAGACATCGCTGATAAATCCGACTACCCCGTTCGGCGTAATGACCGGCATATCTTTTTCTACGCCTTCACCGCTGCCAACATCAATAATCATGGTGTTGCTCCATGTGCCATAGTCACGCGAAATAACAGAACCAGCCAATACTTTATATTGGGGATGAGAAGAGCGAAAATCCAGCAATTTGCGAAGCCGGTCATTTTCTGCTACTAATTCATCATAATCAACGCTTTTGCTTTTTAATGCTGCATTTTCTTTTTCCAATGCTTCCCATTCAATTCGGTTTTTTAAGCTGACATCAATAATATGAATGCCCGATGCCAGTGACCCTACGATATTGCTGGCACCGTATTCAAACGGAGAGGCTATCGTCTGCAGCGGCTTTGTAATGAAGGGCAGTGAATCACGCTGCCGCCATGCCCAGCCTACGACAGCTATTATAATGAATAATATAAGTACGAAGACAATGCTTCTTTTACCAAACGAAAACAATTTTAAAATCTCCTCCTGTAAATGCGCTGTGCCCCTTCAATCAATGCTACTAATTTTTCACGTTCAGCTAATGCTCTGCCGGCTCCCTTTGCTACTGCCAGCTCCGGTTCTGCAGCCAGTATGACCGGTACGCCTAATTCCTGTGCAAAGAGCTGTTCCATGCCTTTTAGCTTGGCACCGCTGCCCGTTAATACAATGCCATGTTCCATAATATCAGCCGCTAATTCCGGCGGTGTTTCCCGCAAAACGGCTTTTACGACATCCAAAATTTTCATTAAAGGCCGGCCAATGACATGATATAATTCACTAGCTTTGACTGCCATTTCTTTCTGCAGACCATCGTCTAGTCCGCGGCCTAAAAAATAGTATCCCCTATCTTCCAGCGGCAAAACAGCCGAACCATTTGTAATTTTCATTTCTTCAATCGTTACGTCATCCGTTACGATGTCATACTGATACCGCAAATATTCCTTAATAGCACCATTAAAATCCAAACTGCCCAAATGAATGGATTTGGAAATAACAATACCGCCTAAGGATAAAATAGCTATGTTTGTCGTCCCGCCGCCAATATCGACAATCATGCTGCCGACAGGATCGTAAATCGGCAGATTTACGCCGATAGCAGCTGCTGCCGCCGTTTCAATCAAGTACGCTTCTTTTGCTCCCGCTTGATAAATCGCTTCCATGACAGCCCGTTTTTCGACGTTTGATGCGGCAGCCGGTACGCCTACCATAATACGCAGCCGCTGCACACTGCGGACACATTTGCTGAGAATATACCCCAGCATCGTCCGCGTTACGCCATAATCAGCAATAACGCCCTTCTGCAGCGGCCGATGCAGTTTAACCGTTTCCGGAGATTTTGCCAACAAATCTTCTGCAGCGTTTCCCATGGCAATAATTTTCTTATTTCGTTCATCTGTCGCCATAATAGATGGCTCAGACAGCACAATACCGCGGCCTTCTACAAAAACCTGCGTCGTGCTGGTACCCAAATCAATTCCTATATTTTTAGTTAGAGGAGAAAAAATCGAACCCATAACAAATCCTTTCCAATACACTATTTAATCATCTACATATTTTAGCACACCAGCGTCGTTTTCGCACTAGTATTTCATCATTTTTTCACATGAATTCATAATTAATTTCTTAGCAAAAGCCTGTAGATTGCGATAAAAACAGTTGACGAACGTCTTTGTCCATGGTAATATAATTAAGTATCGTATGGAGCGGTATCGAAGTGGTCATAACGGGGCTGACTCGAAATCAGTTAGGCCGTAAGGTCTCGTGGGTTCGAATCCCACCCGCTCCGCCAAAAATAAGCGTGCTACTAAATGGTGTAGTACGCTTTTTTGATATCATCATACAGCAAGTATGCCAATGAGGAATGTATCATGAAGTTTTATGCTATCAGTGCCGGTCGCAAAACCGGTATTTTCACAAAACGACAAGAATATACACAGTATACGGCTAATTTCAGCGGTGTTTGTGCCAAAGCTTTTGCAACCAAAGAAGAAGCATCTACCTGGCTGGAGAGCAAGAAGCAGGCTGGACTTGTATCGACAAAACCTGCGAAGTGTGCCGCACAGCATCACTCAGCAGCCCAACGATATTATGCCGTCAGCAAGGGCCGTAAAACCGGCATTATCACGGATACGGCACTGTATTATGCCTATACGCAGGGGTATAAAGGGGCGCGCGCCAAAAGCTTTTCCAGTTATCACGCTGCCAAGGCTTGGCTGCAGCGTGAAAAACGCTATCACACACACCCTCTCCACTATGCAGCTCCCCGCATCCTTCATACTGCGCATCAAAACGGTATGCTGCAGAAGCGTATCCATCTGTCTCACGATGTCAAGGCCCACATCAACGCGTTGGATGTTCGCCGGGTATTGGCTCTGGATATTGAATTGACCGGGCTGCTGCCTACAGATGAAATTTTACAAGTGTCCATTGTAAATGGCTTGGGGCAAGTCGTTTATAATCACTATTTCCGTCCTCAAACAGTATCTTCTTGGGATGAAACCGTTGATATTCACCATATTACGCCGTCTATGGTAGCAGACAAGCCTTCTTTTCAAACGGCTGTTCCTGTATTAACACAATTATTTGCTGAAGCACAGTTAATCGTTGGCTACAGTACGATGCAGGATATCAGCAATCTACACAAATACGGCGTACCGTTTCCTCATCAACCTATTTATTTGGATATCGGTGATGCCTATTCTTTTGTCAACACAGACATACTGCATCCCCGCACGTATGCAAAATTAAAAACTTGTGCAGCTCATTACGGCTATACGGATACGGATTGGCACAACAGTCTCGCCGATACCAAGGCGACATTGTATTGTTTCTATGCCATGTTAGATGATGCTGACGCACTGTTTCGGCTGATGAGCTTTGGCAAATAAATGTAATACGTTGCTCATTTACAAAATAGTATAGGAAAAACCGCACCTTTCTTAAAAGATGCGGTTTTTCTGTATAATCTTAGTTTAAGGGGAAACTTATTTACCTTCAAATGTCGGTTTACGTTTTTCAATGAAAGCTTTCATGCCTTCTTTTTGGTCTGCTGTTGCAAAGCAAAGGCCAAATACTTCTGCTTCGTAAGAAATACCCGTTACTACGTCGCAGTTAATGCCGCGGTTGATAGCTGCTTTAGCGAGCTGTACAGCAACCGGAGCTTTTTTCGTAATTGTCTTAGCTAATTTCATAACAGCGTCCATCAATTCAGCCTGCGGAACGACTTTATTAACCAAGCCGATACGAAGAGCTTCCTGTGCATCGATGATATTAGCCGTATAAATCAATTCTTTAGCATGACCACGACCAACAACACGAGTCAAGCGCTGTGTACCGCCAAAGCCCGGTGTAATGCCGAGGCCGACTTCAGGCTGACCAAATTTAGCATTTTCAGAAGCATAGCGAATATCGCAGGCGCAAGCCAATTCGCAGCCGCCGCCTAAAGCGAAGCCGTTGACTGCAGCAATAACCGGCTGCGGCAGGTTTTCGATTTCTGTGAAGATGTTCTGACCTACCTGGCCCCATACACGACCTTCAACAGCATTCTTAGTAGACATTTCAACAATGTCAGCACCAGCAACGAACGATTTTTCACCTGCACCCGTAATGATAACTACCTGAACAGTTTTATCTACAGCGATTTTTTCTACAACATCTTTTAATTCTGTCAATGTTGCCAAATTCAATGCATTTAAAGCTTTCGGACGATTAATAGCAATCGTTGCAATACCGTTTTCTGCTGTATAGTTAATGTTTTCGTATGCCATGATAATAGCCTCCTAATCTGGACAATATTTGTAGTATGTTTGGACACTATGCTGCGTGCTTTATGGCAAACAGGGGCGTGATTTCTCACGCCCACTGCCTGCGGAGCACATTTTGCTCACTATTATTTTGTGTAATCGTAGAAGCCTTTACCTGTCTTGCGGCCGAGATAGCCAGCGTTAACATATTTTTTGAGGAGTGGGCATGGACGATATTTCGGATCGCCGAAACCTTCATAAAGAACTTCCATGATATGAAGAACAACGTCATTACCAATCAAATCGCTCAAAGCCAATGGGCCCATTGGGTGATTGAAGCCCAGTTTGCAAACGGTATCGATGTCTTCTTTGGAAGCAACGCCTTCCATCAAAGCCTGGATAGCTTCGTTGATCATCGGAATAACGACACGGTTGCCAACGAAACCAGGGAAGTCAGCAACTTTAACAGGAGTTTTACCCAATTCAGTAGCTGCTTCTTGAACTTTCTTGAATGTATCGTCAGATGTAGCGATGCCTTCAATGATTTCGATCAATTTCATAACTGGAGCAGGATTGAAGAAATGCATGCCGATAACTTTATCCGGACGTTTTGTAGCTGCACCAATCTGTGTAATAGCCAAGGAAGATGTGTTGCTTGCCAAAATAGTCTGTGCCGGGCAAAGTTCATCTAATTCCTGGAAAATAGAAGATTTAATCTTCAAGTTTTCAACAGCTGCTTCGACAACGAGATCGATATCTGCCATATTTTCTTTCGTACGTGTTACGAAACCGGAAATACGAGCCATTGCTGCGTCTTTGTCTTCCTGCGTCATTTTTCCTTTAGCAACTAATTTTGTTAAGGATTTATCAATTTTAGCTTTACCACCAGCAACGAATTCGTCTTTAATATCATTCAAAACAACTTCGCAGCCGTGTGTAGCAAAGACCTGAGCAATACCGGAACCCATTGTACCTGCACCAATTACCATTACTTTTTTACAAAACATAGTTAACTCCTCCTTAATCAGCGTGATTTTTTTCACGTTATCTTTTTTGAAAGCCTCACACTGTTTCAAATAAGATGCACTGCTTACATTCATAAGTATAACACTTTCTACAAAAAAATCTACTAAAAAGAGTCATTATTTTTAAAAATATTCATATTTTGTATGCTTTTTACGCTATGATTCAGCAAGTCAAATGCATTTTTATCATTGTTTGATATAAAAACCGCATCATAGTACGTTCTATTATGAACTTTTAGCATGCACTACGTGAAACCGTACTTATATGCTTGTTGCAATTCCTGCATTCAAGGCTTTTAGTATAGTATTTCTCTTTTTATATAGTTCACGATATAACATGACACGATCTTGATGAGGCTGATAGGTGTCTTTCACCGTTAACTGCCGCTGCAGCGCCTGTTTTAAATCCGGTATATCTCCTACGCTGTATGCGGCAACGATACAATTTGTCGGCACGGCTCCCCCGGCTACCTGCAGGGTAACGACTTGGGTATTCAGCATATCGGCTTTAATTTGATTCCACAAGGCATCATGGCTGCCGCCTTCCGTAATCGTCAGCTGCGTTAAATCAATCCCGGCATGCCGATAGCGGTCGGTAATTTCTATATAATCATAGCCGATACCCTCTAAAACACAGCGCCACATCGCTCCCTGATCCGAATCCAGCGTAAGACCGGTAAAGGTCCCTCTGACATGAGGAAATTCGCCATTACCTCCGGTCAAATACGGAATAAACATCGCCCCGTCACAGCCGGCAGGATGACGGGAAGCCAATTCATCCAGTGTACTGTAATAGGCATCTTCTTCATGGCGGCTAATGCTGTCTTTGAACCAGCGCAGTGCCAGTCCGCCAGTACGTACCATACCCCAATAAAAATACGTGCCGGGCAGCGTACCGGAATTGAAAATCAAGCCGCTTCCCGGAACAGAAAGTTCTGGAATGATGCCGTCGGTTGCTGCACAGAACATGGCACACGTACCGGCTACATCAACAGCACGGCCGGCTTCCAAAATGCCGCTGCCCATCATGGATTCCATCGTATCACCGGCACCGGCACAAATAGGAATGCCTGCCGGGAAACCCGTTTCCAACGCGTCTTCTTCACGCAGCGTGCCAATGATATCCCAAGGCTTGACGATTTTTGGCATGTACGCTGCATCGATTCCCAAAATGCGCAGCTGTTCGTCAGACCAATGTTTCTCTACTACATGATACCCAAGCCCCCAGCCGGACATCATGCCCCAGTCAATAAAGGCATCCGTACCGGACAAGCCAGCCAAATGCATCAAGACATACGGGCAGTTATGAACAAACTTTACGCCTTTTTCCTTCCACGCCGGAATATGTTTCATAAACCAGCGGGCAAACATAGCCGGAAACATGACATTGGGTTCAGCATTGCCCGTTTCTTTTGCCCAAATTTCGTAGTGTTTATCTTTTAATTCCTCTACATCTTCTGCTGTACGGCTGTCCAAGTAATTAATATACGGCGTAATGGCATTTCCCTGCGCATCGATTCCGGCAATGCCGCAAATAATACCGTCCCCCATAATGGCTCGTACTGCATGGACATCCAGCCCCTTTTCTCGCATTTGCCGGCTGCATGAAGCCATACATTGTTTGATAAGGCGATAGTATTCGTCGATATCCATCTGCACCCAACCCGGATGCGGATAGTATAATGTTGTTTTGGCAGTATCCATAGCTACACACTGCAGCGTGTCATCATATACGGCTACCTTTACACTTTGTGTTCCTGCATCGAATCCCAAATAATAGTTTGTTTCCATTCTTGTACCTGCCTTTCCATCCTGCGGCACAAAAAAAGACTGGCACGCCAGTCTTTTATTCATGAGAAATACACGGCAAACCTAGTTCCCGTGCTTGCGTCTTTTCCCATCCAGACTATACTGTCGGTCTCGGAATTACACCGAGTCAGCTCCTAAAGGAGGTTGCGGACTATTACCACCGGTCAGGAATACGAAAGGATTCTCCTTTCTCACCATGCCTCAAAGACTAACTATAATATGTAATTTATACATATATATCATACTCCACTGATATATAAAAAACAAGTGTGTTCCGTAGAGAAAACTAGAACACACTCTTTTCATCATACTATTTAATTACGGCAGCCTTTTACCATCCCGCCCAGTTTATCCATCAATCCGGTTGTCGATTTATCCGGTTTAGGAAATCGCCGCAGTGTCGTCATAGCTTCGACATAACACAAATAGGCGTCCATAGCCGTTTCCGTTTTCATCAGCATATCCCGATTGATATGTTCAATCAGCGACACATCATGCTGTTCAAACCGGCCGATTATTTCATACAGTTCCGTAAAATCCTGCGTCCGTTTGGTATAGGTGCAGAAAAAGCAATACCCCAATACAGCATCACATTTTTCTTTCAAGTTTGTCATCGATATATGCTGGTATTCTTGGTAATCCTGCTGCAGCCGATGCAGCCAGTTATCCAGCACACCTTCAAAAAAAGCAAATAAGGAAAGAAGGGCTGCACGCTGATACCGCCGGCATAAATATGCCCCTTTCGCTGTATTCTTTTCTTCATGCATGCGGGCGCGTTTTTTTAATGCACAATAATCTTTCCATAATTCTTCGTAAATGGAAGCATGGAGCATATCAATATCACCATTTTTAAAAATAGTAACATCTATTTTTGATTTCATAATATGTTTCTTGCTGCCTTCTTTCTGTATGTATCATTTATCCGTCAAGGTACTGGTGCAATGCGGACACCGTGTAGCATCATCAGCTATCGGCATGCGGCAGTACGGACAAAGCCTCGGTTCCGGTGCTGCTTCTTTTTTGGGAAACAGCCGATTGAGCTGTTTGATTACAATAAAGATAGCAAAGGCAATAATTAAAAATTCAATCACCGTGTTTAAAAACAGCCCATACGCAATAACAGGCACGCCTTGTGCCTGCGCTTCTGCCAGCGATGCCGGATGCTGCGTCGTACTTAGTGCAATAAAAAAATTGGAAAAATCAATGCCGCCAATCAGCACGCCTAAAGGCGGCATAATAATGTTGTTTACCAGCGAGCTGACAATTTTTCCAAACGCGGCCCCGATAACGACGCCGACAGCCATATCAATGACATTGCCGCGCATAGCAAAATTTTTAAATTCTTCAAAAAAGGATTTCATTCCACGATATCTCCTTTATTTTTTCTTCGGGCTGATTTTTAAGAAATCCGGGTCCTTCGCTGCCATTCGGTCCAAGATTTTACCGTAACCGCCGCTGCCATACATCAAGCAGCGTTTGATGCGGCTGATGGTAGCCGTACTGGCCCCTGTTTTCTTGACAATATCTTCATAAATATCGCCGGCTTTCAGCATACGGGCTACTTCCAGCCGGGCTGCAATCGCTTTCATTTCCTGAATCGTACATATATCTTCAAAGAACTCGTAGCATTCATCCAAATTCTGTAACTCCAAAATAGCTGCAAAGAGCTGGTCATGAAGGTGATCCTTCAATTTTTCGTTTGCACTCATCAGCTGCTCAACTCCTTTTCACTTTTATCCTTTAGCGCATAAAATATACTTGTATTATATGACAGATTGAAAAGAATGTCGATAGGCATTTACATGGCAAACAAGTCGATTTGTTCATCTTCCGGCAAATCCCCCAAGCAGCCTTCTTCTGCCATCAAATCTACCGTAGACTGATTGACTTTGCCCCGCATCCGGAGGTCTGCCTTGGAGCTGAACGGCGCGTCTTCGCGAGCTGCTACAATTTGTTCGGCTACGTTTTCTCCCAAACCGTCTACAGCTGTAAACGGCGGCAGAATTTTGCCATCACAAATCGTAAACTTCGTCGCTGCGGAACGACCGATATCTACGTTCATAAAGGAATAGCCGCGCAGACTCATTTCTACAGCCAATTCCAGTGAGGAGTACAAATCCTGGTCAATTTTAGTAGCACTTTTCCCTTTTGCCAAAATGTCTTTCATGGCCTTTCGCTGTCCTTCCAAGCCATGAATCATGGCAGACAGCTTAAACGCTTTGGCGCGAATCGTAAAGAAAGCCGCATAGTAAGCCAACGGATAGTTGATTTTAAACCAAGCAATCCGGAAAGCCATCATGACATAGGCCACCGCATGGGCCCTAGGGAACAAATAACCAATTTTATGGCACGAATCAATAAACCACTGCGGAATATGCCCGGCTTTCAGTTCCCCTTCATAATCCGTCGTCTTCTGGCCCAGCTTGTTCAGCTTATCAATGCCTTTCCCTTTACGGACATTTTCCATGACTTTAAAGCTTGTCTTCGGTTTAATGCCGTGCTGAATCAAATAGTTCATGATGTCGTCACGAGTCGAAACGGCTTCTTTTAACGGCACAGTTCCTGAAGTAATTAAATCCTGGGCATTGTTCAGCCAAACGTCTGTCCCATGGGAAAAACCGGAAATACGTACCAATTCAGAAAACGTTTTCGGTTTGGTATCGACGAGCATCTTGCGGACAAATGTCGTGCCAAATTCCGGAATCCCCAAACTGCCGACTTTGGATCCTAGTTCTTCTGCAGTGACACCCAAGGCCTTAGGCGAGCAGAACAAACTCATCGTTTCCGGGTCATCAAACGGAATCGTTTTGGCATCGACGCCTGTCATATCTTCCAACATACGAATAACCGTCGGATCATCATGGCCGAGTATGTCGAGCTTGACCAAACGGCCTTCAATGGAGTGATAGTCAAAATGCGTCGTAATGATGCCGCTGTCCTTTTTATTGGCTGGATACTGCACCGGTGTAAAGTGATGCACATCCATATCGCGCGGAATAACCATAACGCCGCCCGGATGCTGGCCAGTCGTACTCTTGACGCCGGTGCAGCCGCTGACCAAGCTGTTGACATACGCATCATTGACGCGAATGCCCCTGGCTTCTGCCCATTTCATGACATAGCCATACGCCGTCTTGTCTTTGACAGCACCAATCGTTCCAGCACGAAAGACGTTGTCCTTGCCAAATAATTCTTCTGTATATTTGTGCGCTTTCGGATGATATTCACCGGAAAAGTTCAAATCAATATCCGGAACTTTGTCACCATCAAATCCCAAGAAAATGGCAAACGGAATATTATGCCCGTCCTTATGCAGCGGCGTGCCGCATTTAGGGCATTTTTTGTCTGGCAGGTCAAATCCCCCGCCAACTTCTCCATGAGTGAAAAATTCACTGTATTGGCAATGCGGGCAAACATAGTGCGGCGGCAGCGGATTGACTTCTGTAATGTCAGACATCGTAGCGACAAAAGAAGAACCGACAGACCCACGCGACCCTACGAGGTAGCCGTCATCGTTGGAATGTTTTACCAGTTTGTGCGCAATGTAATACAAGACACCGAACCCATGGCCGAGGATAGAGGTAAATTCTTCTTCCAACCGGTCTTCGACAATCTTCGGCAGTGGGTCGCCGTAAATACGGTGGGCTTTTTCATAACACATATTTTTCAATGCTTCCGAAGAGCCGGCAATCTGCGGGAAATACAGTGTTTCTTTCGGTACAGGCCGGACATCTTCAATCATTTCATTGACCTTATTGGGATTGGTAATGACAACTTCCCTAGCCCGTTCTTCGCCTAGGTACGCAAATTCCTTGAGCATTTCATCGGTAGTCCGAAGGTACAAATCAGGCTGAAACTGCGCATCTTTAAAGCCCTTCCCGGTCATCAGAATTTCACGGTAAATCTTATCTTCCGGATTGAGGAAATGGGCATCGCAGGTTGCTACTGTCATTTTACCCAGTTCATCGCCGAGTTTTAAAATCGTGCGGTTAATATCCTTTAGTCCTTCTTCATCGGCAACCAGACCTTCCCGCACAAGGAATTGGTTGTTCGTAAGCGGTTGAATTTCCAAATAATCATAGTACGAAGCAATTTTTTTCAATTCTTCATACGGCAGTTTCTTCTGCACCATCGAGCGGACCAATTCGCCGGCTTCGCAGGCAGACCCCAAAATCAAGCCTTCCCGGTATTCATTCAGTACGGCTCGGGGAATCCGCGGACGGCCGCGATATATATATTTCAAATGGGAAATACTGACCAGTTTGTACAGATTACGAATCCCGACCTGGTTTTTGGCCAAAATAATAATATGGTAGGACTGGTCAATTTTTTCATCAAACAAATATCCTTCCATGCCATAAATGACTTTGACATTATTTGTCTTATCGGTAGAAATTTCCTGCAACAGCGGAAAAGACTGGACTACACCGTGGTCTGTAACGGCGATAGCCGGATGGTGCCATTTTTTGACGGTTTTAATTAATTTTTTTACCGTAATCAACGCATCCATATCACTCATAACGGTATGAAGATGCAGTTCCACACGCGGCGTCGGGTTGTTGTCTTCCCGTTCCACCGTTTCCGCTTCTTCTTCCATAATGTCTTTCGCACTGAATACATAGTCATTGACATACGTATCATAGATGACATCGCCATGAATGCGGACATAAGCACCTACTGCCATCCGCTTGACGAGCAGGTCATACTCTTCCGGCGACAGCACGCTTTTACGGCGGTATTTATTGGCGTTGCCATTCCCGCCAACTTCCAGAAATTGACGGCCGGAAATGCCGTTCCCTGTATCTGCAATTTGGAAAGACATCAAAATTCGTTTGGACTTCAATTCACGAAACTCTATCTTTACAATTTTCCCTTTAATGATGACATCGTTGCGTTCTTCACCAAGAATATCATTAATGGGCAGTACTTCCCCATGAAAGGATTTACCAAACCAAATCCGGCTGTCTGCCGACGAGTTGTTTCCGCCCGTGCCGGAGCCTTTGCTGCTGCTTTTCTTTACGCTGCCTTCTTCAGCCGCTTTGCAGGCTTTTCGATAGTCTTCATCATACAGTGCATCGTCTTCTTCATAAATCGAGTCATAGCAGTCTTCATGAGGTATGCCGTAGCCATCCATATCATCTACCGACACATCGACAACACTGCGCAGCGGATCGTCATCGCACAGAGTCAGCGGTATATCGCCGCCATGATGGACGGCTGTGACCTCATGTTCTACATCGATATCTCCATCCAAAGCCAGTTTGCTGCACACTGCTTGGCGCAGCTTGTTCATATCCGAAATTTCATACGCTGACTGCGTACGTACTTTCCATTTTTTCCCTGTCGGGAACGCGCATATTTCTTCTATGCAGACAGGATGCTGGTCATCGAAAGGAATCTCTACATCATGCTTAGGAATAATATGCCATACTTTCATTGATTTTCTATCCTTTCAGGAATACGTATGAATTATTCATCATCTTCATCATACCCATCGCCGCTGTCTGCGCTGTCATCAGCAGCTGTATCTGCATTGTCTGCATCTTCACTAGGAGCAGCAACAGCCTGCAGCATGTCATGCAGAGCATTGATCAGGGTATCCTGCGGTTCCAAATCGGATGTCTTGACGACATCTTCAGAAGCCGGACCATTTGTCGTAATAATTTCTGTGTTCGGCGCATAATGGGACGTAATATCATCTGCATAATGATCGCCGTCTGTATACGCTACGGTACGGTGAATCGTAATGTCGTGCCCATCGTATCCTTCTTGTTCCTGTTTGTCCGTTACTGCATTGTCATCATGTTTATGAACGACGCGATGCGGCAGATTCTGCAGTTTTGTCGTCTGGAACGTTACTGTGCAGGTATCGGCATGATTGCCTAAAATATAGGTCGTAATCGAATTTTCACCTGCTGCTGTATATACATAGACAGGATGCTGGAACGGGTTGGTAAAGGCAAAATCCAATGAATCATCCGCAACTGTCGCATCCATGCCAACCGGCACATATGCAGCCGGCGCAAAATGCGGCGACCGGCTGGCAATAAACAGTCCGGCGCGCAATACAGCATTAAACAGCGTCGTACTAACCTGGCAAACACCGCCGCCGGCATCCGGCACGAGTTTGTTGTCAAAATATACTGGGGCATCCTTATACCCGTTTTCGTGAGTCCGCGCACCGACATATTTGTTGAAAGAAAAATCTTTTTGAGCCGGTACCAACGCATGATTCAGCTTTTTCTGCGCTAAAACAATATTGTCGTTGCGGTCTTTATTGGAATCGTCAAAGTGCGTCGTATAGTAGGATAACACCGTATCAATCGATTTTAAATCGTCTTTTTTTACAGCTGCTTCTTCCCGTGACTGAATCGGAGCTTCTAACGAAGTGGGATTCCCTGCATGCAGCTGGTCGTCAATCTGACTGCGCAATGCGTTGGTGTCGATAACAATGCGGTCTTTTTCTTTGTGGAGCGTAACTGTCGCATTATCTGCATTCGGTTCTGCATAGGCATCCTTGGCTTCTTGGTTATATGTATTATATATATCAGTAATCTTATCATTCAATGCGTCATCATCGACTTTGATAGACAGCGGCACATCTTTGCCAAACCGCAGTGTCGTAATGACTTCAGCCACACGATGTACAGGAGAACCAGTTCTCCCAATCAAATACAATTCATCGGCAATGCGGTCCCGGTCAAAATCAACATGCATAGCATCCAGTGAAATTGTTTCATCAATATCTTTCCCTGTAATTTTTATTTTTTTGCCTTTAATCTGTTTTTGATGGTCTGCCAAATACTGCTGTAAGTCATCATCCGTCCAACCTTGGATAGATTGGCCGTCCAAGGTAACCATGGAGGCTGCTTTATTTTGTGCTGCAAAAAAACTGCCAAATCCTGCGATGCATACCGCAACCACCATACCAGCGACTTTTTTCCAGCGGTGCGGATGTTCTTTAATGCCGTGTTTGGCACGATACCGACGGCGATAATCTTTCATTCGTTCTTTTCGAGCTTTTTCTTCTTCCTGCAATTTAAACCCTGCCTTTAGTACTGCAATATAAACAAATAAGCGGCCCTATATCTTCTACAGCTGCTGTTCCTCTGCGAATATTGCGTTGTAATATAAATATGTTGCTAATCATAGTGCATAACTCTTCTATTGTCCAATAAGACATCACTTTTTGCAAGTGATACAAGACATATTTTACACTGCGTCCCTTATTAATCTGCGTCATAATCTGTTCACACTGCCGCGGCCCCATATGCGCTCGCTGCAGTTCTTTATAGGCCAACAGCAGCCGCAGTCTAGACAGCATATATCCTGTATTTTTCAGAAACAAATCCTGCCTGGCAAACAGCCCTTCGATGAACGGAATGGCATGCCTACCGTCACGGCGCAAAAAATAATCCATGAACGTAAAGAGATTTTTTTCCATGGTGCCGGCAAATAATTCTCGTAAATCCGGTACATCCACAGTACGCGTTTCTTCTGGCAGCGTAATGCACAGTTTTCCTAATTCAGAAAAAACATACATGAGCGGAATTTCATTCCACGTCTGGAACAATCCCCGTAAATATTGCTGTGCGTTACGTGTCAGCGTTTTGCCCTGTTTTTGCAAAAACGTTTCTACATACGGCATAATATTTTTTTCAGTGACTGCTTCTCCTTCAATCACGTCTGCCATAGGCCGCAGCGCTTTAAAAAAAGCACAACCCGTATCGAGTTTGCCTTTGGTATAAAACAGCAGCCCATTTTCCTCACTCATATGGGCCAGCTTTTCCAAAAACCAAGTTTCTTCTTTAGAAAGCTTGCTTCGCGACCGGCCGCCCCGTTTGATGGGCAAAAAGGGGCAGTCATACCAAATACTGATCCCGCCGCCGCCAAACAGGCTGGTTCCTTCAAACGCCTCTACTACCGTCGCTGCTGCCGTATCTTTATGAAATGCCTGTACATCCGCATCACCGCTGCGTTTACGGCAGGACGCCAAAAACGCAGCTTTTCCCTGCTCCATCAAATACGGTTCTGTTCCATATATAATTGCTACTGTTTTCATTGGTTGCTATCACCACCATAGGTAGTAAATCTCCACACGCCCTGCCGATAAGTTCCGATAATCTGTCCGTCACGAAACGGCGAATAACAAGGAATGCCTTCATAAGCCGCCCGCTCCAGCCATTCTGTATACATCTCATCTTGTTTATGATTTCGATATATAATCAGTGCATCGGCCTGTTTGGGAAACGGTATGGGCTGCTTGGCAGAAACGCTGCGGATTTCAAAACAGCCTTGTCGGGGAAATCCGCTTTTGGGCGCTGTATCGTATATATAATACGGTACATTACCTGCGCCTCTATCCATGCTGTCTGCTGATGCAGGCAGAATACGGCAAGGCGTCCGCAGAACGATCAGGCGTTCAAGCTGTGCCGCAGTTTTTTCGGCTTCATAGCCGCTGACCACACAGCCCGTCAAATCAAATATCCCCGCATACCGCAGTGCCGGAGCCAAAACGCTGGCTGCCTGCACAGGGCTGGCCCACTGTGATTTATTATACCACAGATAGGCAGAACTATCACTATAGCGAATACAGGTTGCTTTATCCTTTCCTACATCAAATACATATATCACCGCATCGGGTTTCTGATGCTGTGTCCAAAGCCCCGTTCCCAACAGCCATAGGCCCGTCAAAATCAAAATCTGCCGTCGTTGGGCCGGCCAGAAAAAAACAGCCCCAACGGCTAAATACCAGGCAGCTACCCAAGGAAATGTCAAAGCTCCCAGCCAATACCGGCTGTACGGCAACGATGCCAAGAAGTAATTGCCTTTGACAGCCAGCGACAACAGCGGCGCGATAATCCATAATACGATGTCCATAACCGGTTCACAAACGCTCGACAATACGGCTGCCAGCAGTCCCAGCACAATGACGATATCCAATACAGGCGCAATCAATAGATTAGCTGCAAAAGCATACACAGGCAAAGAAAAAAAATTAGCCAGCAAGACAGGCAGCAGCAATAGCTGCGCACAAATGCAAACAGACAGACTGTCGCGAATAAATCCAGGCAAGACACGCAGGCAGTTTCTCATTTTAGGCTGCAGCAGAACAATTCCGGCCGATGCGCCGCAGGACAAGCGAAAGCTCAAATCATATACCAAAAACGGGCTGTACAGCACCATAAGCAGCACGGCAACTGCCAGCGCGTGCGAACTGGTATATTCCCGCTCAGCAATCACACTGTATGCACACAATATGCCCATCATGGATGCCCGAATGACTGGCGACACAAACTCTGACAAGGCACTGTAAAATAAGACAAAAAGAACAGACAGAAAAAATAACCCTGTTGCCCGCAGGCCCATCATCTTCCCTGCCAGCTGTATGACTGTCAGCAGCAGCGCGATATGCGAGCCCGATACAGATAGAATATGAATCAATCCTGTAGCACTGAAACTCTCAATCAGTCCCGGCGGCAAATCTTCATAATGGCCGCCAAACAGCAGACTGCTCAGTATATAGGCATTATCTCGCGACAACACACGCTGAAAAGCCTGTGTCAATGTCTCCCGCAGCTGCTGCAGTTCATGCCGCCAGCCAGCAGGTTCTGCCAGCAGCCGCACCTGTTTTGCATCCTCCATATAGGTCTTTAAATATATCGATTTTTCCTTATCCCGATGCCGGGCATCATATGCCCCTTGATTGCGGTAATAGGTAATCGGCTGTACTGTTCCTTGAAATGCAATCCGCGCCGCAGGCTGCCATGCTTCCTTCGTCAGCATCGTGACATAGATATATCCCTGTCCCTGCCGTTTTATCTGGTCATCTGTATATGCAAACTGTTCCAGTGCAACGACATACCGTGTCATTCGGCCTTTTTCTGTATCATAGGTATTTCCTTTTTCAGCAATAGTCCCTTCCATTGCCAAATCAGCCCCCTGCAAATAGGCAGGCAGTTGTTCGTACATTTTCTCTGCCCATGCCATTCGGCCTGCGCCTATGCAAAAAAAGCACAAAAACAAACAGCACCAGCAAGCCGTTTTATAAGATCGCAGCAGGATAGCGCTGCCGGCAAATAGTACACTGCCAATCACACCATAGGCCCATGCTGTTCCCATATAGTCTGCACTCATCATGCCCAAGCAGCAGGATACGGCAATTCCCATGCCCCAATGCGTCATATCGTCACCTTATCCTGCAGTTTTTTTAATTTAGCTGTGCCAATGCCCTTTACCTTCTGCAGTTCTTCTATGCTCGTAAAGGAACCATGTTCTGTCCGATATGCTACAATATTTTTAGCCATGGCCGGGCCAATACCGGGAAGTTCTGCCAGTTTTTGTTCATCTGCTTCATTGATATTGATGCGTCCGTCCTGTACGGCTTCGCCTGCCGGAGCTCCGTTGACATCATACGGTACATGGATATGCATACCGTCCTGCACCACATCTGCATAATTGACAGCACCCGTATCGGCATACGGCAGTAAATCGCCGGCTGTATGAATCACGTCTCCTACCCGCACTTCGTCTGCAAATGCATACAATCCCGGCTTTTTTACAGCACCACTGACATACACATACCGTGACGTCGGCTGCGGTGCCTCCAAGACAGGCACGGCTGCTTCTTTCGTCGCGTCTTTCCCCCACGGCAGCATATCCTGCATTCCCCAGCAGCCCATCAATACGGCCATTCCCAGTATAATCCATTTCTTCTTCATACCAACGCCTCCTCATGACATATGTTTTTTACGACCTTTCGCCGTGCACTTTCAGTATTCCTGCCTATACAGAAGCATTTTAATCTAATTCTAATTTTGCTTTAATTTTTCTCTGGTTTTTCTCAGAAAATACCTTCAAAATCAGTCATTTTATACAAAAGGCCTTTCAAAACCAATCATTTTATTTTTTTCTTCTCACCGTCTTTATTTTGTGATATGATAAGAAAGGTAACGTTATATAATTATATATTGGAGGCCAGAACATGAAAGAATTCAAACCGTTCAAATCAGGAAAAGTTCGCGAAGTATATGATGCAGGGGACAGCATTATTATGGTCGCTACAGACCGTATTTCTGCGTTTGACCACATCCTGAAAAACCAGATTACCAAAAAAGGTGCTATTTTGACGCAAATGTCTAAATTCTGGTTTGATTTGACGAAAGATATTATTCCTAACCACATGATTTCTGTTGACAATGCGGATATGCCGGAATTTTTCCAACAGCCGCAATTTATAGGCAACAGCATGAAATGCAAAAAACTGACCATGATTCCTATGGAATGCATCGTTCGCGGTTATATTACAGGCAGCGGTTGGGAAAGCTATAAAGAAAATGGTACGGTCTGCGGTATTCAGTTGCCTGCCGGCTTGGTAGAATCTCAGAAATTGCCGGAACCAATTTTCACACCGAGCACCAAAGCCGAATTAGGCGACCATGACGAAAACGTTTCCCTCGAAGAAGGTGCCAAAGTCCTAGATAAAACCTTCCCGGGCAAAGGCAAAGAATATGCGGAAAAAATTCGCGACTATACGATTGCCTTATACAAAAAATGTGCAGATTATGCTCTTTCCCGCGGTATTATCATTGCAGATACCAAATTTGAATTTGGTTTGGATGAAAAAGGCAATATCGTGCTGGGTGATGAAATGCTCACACCGGACAGCTCTCGTTTTTGGCCGTTAGAAGGCTACAAACCGGGCCAATCCCAGCCTTCCTATGACAAACAATTCGTTCGTGACTGGCTCAAAGCCAATCCGGACAGCGATTATCTCCTGCCGCAGGATGTTATCGACAAAACGATTGAAAAATATAAAGAAGCCTATGAAATGCTTACAGGCAAAAAATTTGATAAATAAGTAACGCCACGCTAAAAAGCCCGTCAACTGGTTGCTGTACCAGCTAACGGGCTTTTTCATGCTACATTTAATGATTTGCTTTTGCTTCGACTTTTTCCAGCACATCATTGGCCATGCGGGCTCTTCCTTTGATGATGTTGTTGCCGTCTTTAATGGATTCCGGATAAAAACTGCTCTTATATTTACTTTTTTTCGTTTTGGTAACCATTTCTTTCAACTGAATGGTCTGGTCATCCACATTGTAAACATATTTACAGTAATCCGTCGTATCGCCTGCTGTTTCTACAGTTTTAAAGGTCAGTACTTTTCGTCCCATATCAAAGGTGATTTGAGCCGAATTCATATCAATGGCTATATGTTTATTATACTGCCACATATTGTCCTTTGCAGCAAATGCTGTTGCAGAAATTGCTAACGTCATCGCTAAAGTCAACATTATTTTTTTTGCTTTCACGTGTATACACCACCCTTTACTTTCAATACGCTGTGGTTTCATTATATCATGGATACTGTCAAAAAAGAAGATTTCCCATCACAAAAAAACAGCTTTGCCGTATAAGACAAAGCTGTTTTCTGCTGTGTAAATGCTGCTTATCTACTGCCGTATTCTTTGGCTACATTCAAACGGCACAATGCCCGTTTCATAGCCAGATTGGCTCGTTCTACGTCAATATCGCCATGGTTGTTATGAAGTCGTTTTTCTGCCCGTTCTTTTGCAGACTGAGCACGTTTGACATCAATCGACTGCGGCAATTCTGCAGCCGGGGAGATAACTGTCATCTGGTTGCCGTTGACTTCCAAAAAGCCAGAAGCAACAGAAATACATTTCCGGCGGCCGTCTTTGTCATAGAAAAGCGGTGAAATACTCAAAGATGCGATAAGTGGCGCGTGATTCGGCATAATGCCCAAATCGCCGTCTAATGCCCGAACTAAGACAAACTCTACATCTTCCTGCAGTACAGCAGCATCAGGTGTAATGACTTCCAAATGGATAGTCTTTCCTTTTTCTGCCATAGCCTATTCTCCTTTCAGAGTCTTGGCCTTTTCGTATGCTTCTTCGATATTGCCTACCATGTAAAATGCCTGTTCCGGCATATCATCACATTTGCCGGACAAGATTTCTTCAAAGCCTTTAATCGTATCTTTCAGCGGTACATATCGTCCCGGCTGGCCTGTAAACTGTTCAGCAACAGCAAACGGCTGGCTCAGGAAACGCTGGATTTTACGAGCGCGGGCAACAGTAAGTTTATCTTCTTCAGACAATTCATCAATACCCAGGATAGCAATGATATCCTGCAAATCATTGTATTTCTGCAAAATAGCCTGTACTTCACGGGCTACTTTATAGTGTTCTTCCCCGATAATATGCGGGTCGAGAATACGGGATGTGGAATCCAGCGGATCGACAGCCGGATAAATCCCTAATTCAGCAATCTGACGAGACAATACGGTCGTCGCATCCAAATGCGCGAACGTAGCAGCCGGAGCCGGGTCAGTCAAGTCATCGGCAGGAACATATACGGCCTGTACAGATGTAATAGACCCATTTTTGGTTGACGTAATACGTTCCTGCAATGCGCCAACGTCTGTACCCAATGTCGGCTGATAGCCAACGGCAGATGGAATACGGCCCAGCAATGCAGATACTTCAGACCCTGCCTGAATGAAACGGAAAATGTTGTCAATAAAGAGCAGTACGTCTTGATGTTCTTTATCACGGAAATATTCAGCCATGGTAAGACCTGTCAAGCCGACACGCATACGAGCTCCTGGCGGTTCGTTCATCTGGCCGTATACCAAAGCGGTCTTGCTGATAACGCCGGATTCTTTCATTTCATTCCACAAGTCATTGCCTTCACGCGTACGTTCACCTACGCCGGTAAATACGGAATAGCCGCCATGTTCTGTCGCAACGTTATGAATCAATTCCATAATAAGGACGGTCTTGCCAACACCGGCACCGCCGAACAAACCAATCTTACCGCCTTTGGCATATGGGGCAATGAGGTCAACGACCTTAATGCCTGTTTCCAAGATTTCCGTACCAGTTGCCTGGTCTTCAAATTTTGGAGCTGGACGATGAATCGGCCAATAATCATCCGCCTGGACTTTATCATCTACTTTATCAACGGTTTGGCCCAAAACGTTGAAGATACGGCCCAAAACGCCTTTCCCAACGGGGACCTTAATCGGTCCTCCTGTATTTTCTGCAGCCATGCCGCGAACGAGGCCGTCCGTCGAGCTCATCGCAACGCAGCGTACTACGTCGTCGCCCAAATGCTGCATAACTTCTGCTACCAAGTCAACGGCCTGATCGCCTTCACCGCCAGTGACGTGAATAGCGTTGTAAATTGCCGGCAAATCTGCTTCGGAAGCAAACCGCACGTCAATAACAGGGCCAATGACCTGTACTACTTTCCCAATGTTATTGCTCATGAAGAGGCTCTCCTCTCTTTCTTAGTTTTCCAATCCAATGCGCGATTATTGGAGGGCATTGGCACCGCTGACGATTTCCGTCAGTTCGTTTGTAATACCAGCCTGACGAACTTTGTTGTAATGAACCGTAAGTTTGTCAATGAGTTCACCTGCGTTGTCCGTAGCAGACGTCATAGCCGTCATGCGGGCACCGAGTTCGCTCGCTGCTGACTGGAGCAAGCTGTTGTATACAACCATATCTAAGTACTGCGGCAAAATCGATTCCAGTACTTGCTGCGGATTTGGCGCAAACAAGTATTCTTCTTTCGGTCCTGTCGTTTTATCTTCGGCTTTTGGCGTAATAGGCAGCATTTTAACTGTCTGTACTTCTTGCGATAACGCAGATTTAAAGTGTGTATAGATAATATACACTTCATCTACTTCACCAGCCAGGAATTTTTCTACCGCCAAGTGGGCAATGCGCTGGGCATGAACGAGCTGCGGTTTATCGGAAAACCCGCTCCATTTT
This sequence comes from bacterium, assembly GCA_963655305.1. GTDB lineage: Bacteria > Bacillota > Negativicutes > Veillonellales > Megasphaeraceae > Megasphaera. The sequence continues at coordinate 90,250 of CAVKEA010000001.1, read as the reverse complement.
TTGTCCGGCACAACATGGAGATGTTTTAAATATTCAGCAGGCTTACGGCCTGTAACTAAAAGGCATGACGCATCGCGGGGTTTATCTTTGAGGACGGCTACCATTGCCTTATTGACATTGGAGTTAAATGCCCCGGCCAACCCTTTATCTGAACCAACAATGATATAACATACTTTTTTGACTTCATCATGCGGTTGAAACAACGCAATGCCATCTCCTGCTGCGGCTGCCGATAAGCGCTGCAGCATCCCTTCAATTTTTTCAGTATAAGGCGCCGTTGCCAACGCCCGGTCCTGTGCACGGCGCAGTCGTACGGAGGATACCATCTTCATGGCCTTAGTAATCTGCTGGGTATTTGTAACGGATTTGATCCGTCTGTTAATTTCGCGTGCACTCGGCATAGGTTATTCCTCCTCTTTAATCAGTTCATGAGAAGCGCCATACTGCTTCGTATATTCACCAATTGCTTTTTGGAGGGTTGCTTCTGCATCTTTGCCGAGTTCCTTTGTCGACTTAATGCTTTCGCCGACTTCCGGATAATTGGCATGCATAAATTTAATAAACCCATCAGCAAACTGCGTTACTTCATCAACCTGAACCGGCATGAGGTAATTTTTAACAGCTAAGTAAATCTGCATAACCTGGTCTTCAACCGGCATCGGCTGATACTGCGGCTGAATCAAAAGCTGCATGGTTCGTTCCCCTTTATCGATTTGAGCCTTGGTGCTCTTATCGAGGTCAGAACCAAACTGCGCAAAGGCAGCCAATTCACGGTACTGTGCCAAGTCCAAGCGAAGTGTACCGGCAATCTTCTTCATGGCTTTAATCTGCGCAGACCCGCCAACACGGGATACAGATAAGCCAACGTTGATAGCCGGACGAATGCCGGAGTTAAAGGCTTCTGTTTCCAAGAAAATCTGACCGTCTGTAATAGAAATAACGTTAGTCGGAATGTATGCAGACAAGTCACCGGCCAAGGTTTCAATAATCGGAAGGGCTGTAATAGAGCCGCCGCCTAATTCATCAGACAGTTTAGCAGCACGTTCCAACAGACGGGAATGTAAATAAAATACATCGCCCGGATAGGCTTCACGTCCTGGCGGACGACGGAGAAGCAAACTCATTGCACGGTATGCCTGTGCATGTTTGGACAAATCATCATATACGCAAAGTACGTCTTTTCCTTTGTGCATAAAATATTCACCCATGGATACGCCGGAATACGGTGCTAAATACTGAAGCGGCGCACCGTCAGAAGCAGTAGCTGCTACAACAATCGTATATGCCATGGCACCATGTTCTTCCAATGTACGTACAACACGCGCAACCGTAGAGGCTTTCTGGCCGATAGCTACGTATACGCAAATAACGCCGCTGTCTTTCTGATTCAAAATCGTATCAATCGCAATCGCAGTTTTACCAGTACCACGGTCGCCAATGATTAATTCACGCTGTCCGCGTCCGATTGGTACCATGGAGTCAATGGATTTCAAGCCGGTCTGCAGTGGTACTTTAACTGGCTGACGGTCAGCAATACCAGAAGCTTTGATTTCTACAAGGCGTGATTCCGTTGTCTTGATTTCGCCTTTCCCGTCAATCGGTGCCCCCAATGGATTTACAACACGGCCGATAATATTGTCACCTACAGGCACACGCATAACACGTCCTGTACGGCGGACCGTATCACCTTCCTTAATTAATGAATCGTTGCCGAGCAATACAGCACCGACATTGTCTTCTTCCAAGTTCAAGGCCAGTCCATATACGCCATGGGGCAATTCCAACAATTCCCCAGACATGGCCTTGTCCAAACCGTAAATGTGGGCAATGCCGTCCCCGACTTCCAGAACGGTGCCGACGTCATCGACATTCATTTCCACATTATAATCTTCGATTTGTTTTTTGATTATAGCCGTAATTTCTTCTGGCTTCATTTTCATTATTCGTCCGTCACCCCATTCATTACGTCATTCTGCAACAGCGCATGCTGCATATCGTGCAGCTGCCGTTCCAGACTGCCGTCTATTAATCTGTCGCCAATCTGAATGACCATGCCGCCAATAATAGACGGATCAATATAGTAGAGCAGTTCTATCTTCTTGCCTGTCAATTTTTCCAGGTTAACGCGCAGCTGTGTTTCTTCTGCTGCCGTCAACTTTTTGACAATGCGTACTTTTGCCACTTCGATATGCTGTGCACGGCGGGCCAAATCGATAAACCCGTCAATAGCCAGCAGCAATGCGGCTTCACGGCGTCTGTCAATCATGACATAAATAAACTGCAGTACCAACGGCGACACATCATCCGCAAAGACTTCTTTTACCGTTTGTTTTTTAGACTGCGGCGGTACGAGAGGATGATTCAAAAATTTCCAAAAATCTGGATTTTCTTGAAACGTATCCCGTACTTTTTTCAGTTCTGTCCCAAATTCTTCAAGCTTTTTTTGTTCGCTGGCAATGTCAAACATTGCCTGGCTGTATTTGCTGTAAATTGTTTCGGGTATCATACGATCAGTTCCCCTTTATACGGTTATTCGTTTGGAGCTGATTAATACATTCCGCAACCAGTTTTGCGTTCATGTCGGTATCCATGTTCTTTTTGAGTAGTTTTTCTGCTACAGCCATAGACAGCGTCACTACTTCTTTACGCATTTCTCTGATAGCGGCTTCCCGTTCATTAGCAATTTCCGTCTGGGCTATTTGTTTTTCCCGGGCGATTTGCGCACGAATTGCATCAAGCTGTGCCTGTGCTTCTTTGTCAGCCTGTTTGACTGCTTTATCTACAATAGCCTGGGCTTTTGCCTGTGCATCACGAATTTGTGCTTCATAATCAGCTTTCAATTTGTCAGCATCCTGGCGGGCTTTTGCAGCTTCATCCAAATCACTGGCAATCTTATTGCGCCGTTCTTCCAATACTTTTAACAACGGCTTATATGCAAATTTCGCCAAAATAGCTACCAAGATAAAGAAGTTGATAAATTGGAACAGCAAGGTACCATTTAAACTAACCAATGTACTTCCCTCCCCGGCTGTAATGGATCATCCATTTCATAAAAATTAAAGCAGGCTGACAAACGGATTGGCAAATACCAATACAATCGCGATAACAGCTGCGATAATAGGCATGGATTCAATCAAGCCGATGGAGATAAGCATATTAACCAACAGTTTGCCGCCCATTTCCGGCTGACGTGCTGTGCCTTCCAACATTTTAGATGCTGCATGACCATCACCAATTGCAGCACCAAGAGCTGCCAAACCAACGCCTAAGCAAGCGCCAAAGGCTGATAATGCTAATACGAGTGCTTTTTCCATAATAAATGACCTCCTAATGTCTGCGTAAATAGTACACCCATCTCTAGTCTTCCGCAAAAGACGGTGCCAAGTACGATGTTGTCAAAATGGTGAAAATAAATGCCTGAATCAAACCGATAACCAAACTAAAAATAAGCCAAATAATCGGAATGCCTGCAGGTACAAGGAAATATAAAACTTCCAAGAGAATTTCCCCGGCCAGAATATTGCCAAAAAGACGGAAAGCCAGCGTCAGCGGTTTTGTAATTTCTTCCATCAAATTAATAACGACAAACGGCGCGAAGGGTTTAAAAAAGTGTTTAAAATGCTTTTTGAATCCTTGGTTCTTTAGAGCCATAAAGTGAACCATAAAAGAAGAAACCAGAGCCAGTGCGACAGTCGTATTCAAATCATTGGTCGGTGATGCCAATACATGAGGATTTGGCAGCAGTCCCAATTCATTTGCAAATAAAATGAACAAGAACATCGTTAAAAGCACCGATACAACTTGGCCGTATTTAGGTCCCAGCGTTTCCTTAAATTGATCCAGCAGGGATTCAATAATAATTTCCATGGCATTTTGCAGTCCGGACGGTACCAGAGAGCGTCCTCGTGTCGCTGCAACGGTTACAATAATAACGAGTGCAGCTACCAGCCATGTCATCATCAGTGTATCCCAGTTTACATTCATTCCCAGGATTTGAACAACCAGATGATGCCCTGCGTGTAACTCCATACGCTATACCTCCTTTCCTACCTTCCCCGAACATGCTTTTCTATGGCATCCGCAAAGATGATAACGCGATATGAAAAAATCCCTGCGACAGCAGCTCCAAAATGAATAACCGGAAACTGCAAAATGATGATGCACACTAAACAAATCATGAGCAACCGAAAAATCGCCCCGCCGCGGATGAAAGAAGCGGCTTGTTCAGGGGGTAAATTTATAGCCCGTGCGGACCGGCTGCTAAGCATCAAAAAATACACGATGTTTAAACCACTGCCGATACACCAGCCAAAAATGTACTGTTGACAGCCTACGGCGCCTAACACAGCCGCAACAATACAGGTCAACCCAATCAGCTTGATTACTGTTGTCTTTACATATTTCACTAGTTCTTCCATTTATTTGTCCTCAACGTCTTTCTTATGCGCAGACGGCTGACGATTCATATAGGCCATTGTCCTTTTATACAAAGACCAAAAGCCGCTTATCGTCCCTAACAGAGAAAAAATAATAATTCCCCACGGAGACGTTGCTAAATACTCATCGATAACACGTCCTAAACAAACGCCGACAAAAATACAAACAAACAGTGTCAATCCCAGCGAGCCTGCCGTGACAACCAGATTCATAAGCTCCATGCGGTTTAATGAACTACCAGACGAATTCGTACGTTGTCTTCTCTCCTTCATAAAGACACCTCCCGGTTTCTTCTGATAGCTTTTTAGTACCAAAGACGAATAGTACCTATACATAACTTTCATCTTTGATAGTGCTATCTTAGCACACTGAAATAGTAAAATCAATGCTTGATTTTTATAAAATATATGTTGTAAAACTATCGATTTCCAGGTGTATTTTTTCACAATAAATACTATGAATTTCTGTGAAAATTATCCCAAACTTTGTCTTTATTTTAGCCCTCTTGCTCATAATGCGCAAGAGGCAGCGCATAAAAAGATACAATCCATGCCTAAACGACATGGATTGCTGTATAGATTCTATATTTAGTTATAGCAAAATTCAGTCCAAGCAAAATTCTTCAGGGACTTCTTTTTTGCCGCCAAACGTATGAAGAATAGCTTGTACAATACGCTGGGAAGCCTTGCCGTCCCCATAGGGATTTACAGCCATGCTCATCGCGTTGTATGCGTCTTTATCGGTAAGAAGACGCTTTGTTTCTTCATATACAACATCTTTATCTGTCCCAATCAGTCGTACAGTTCCTGCCGCGACGGCTTCCGGCCGTTCTGTCGTATCCCGCAGTACCAAAACAGGTTTTCCCAAAGACGGTGCTTCTTCCTGAATGCCGCCGGAATCTGTCAAAACCAAGCTGCTTAAGCTCATCAAATTGGCAAATGGTTCATATTCCATCGGGTCGATTAAGTGAATACGGTCTACACCTGCTAATTCTTCTTCTACGACCTTACGTACCAATGGGTTACGATGTACAGGAAAAACGATTTCTGTATCCGGGATTTCATCAATAATTCGCCGCAGCGCTTTGTAAATATGACGCATCGGTTCGCCTAAATTTTCTCTGCGATGCGTAGTCAGCAAAATAATCCGATGATGTTTAAAATCTACAGTACGCAGCGCATCATCTTCAAAATCATATTCGCCGGCAACGGTCGTCATGAGAGCATCAATGACCGTATTGCCTGTCACATAAATTTTTTCCGGCGCCACATGTTCCTGCAGCAAATTTTGTTTGGCCGTAGGCGTCGGCGCAAAATGAATGGCAGCGATGGCTCCGGTCAATTTACGATTCATTTCTTCAGGAAACGGTGAATAGATATTGCCGGTACGCAGGCCGGCTTCTACGTGGCCGACGGGAATCTGCTGATAATATGCCGCTAATGCGCCGGCAAACGTCGTCGTCGTATCGCCGTGCACAAGCACCAAATCAGGCTTTTCTGCTTCCAGTACCTTCTTCAGTCCCAATAAGGCTTTGGTCGTAATATCATACAAGGTCTGTCCTTGTGACATAATATCCAAATCATAATCCGGCTTAATGTGAAACAGCTGCAGTACTTGGTCGAGCATTTGCCGATGCTGCGCCGTAACGGCGACAATCGTTTGAATTTCATCGCTGTGTTTTTTCAGCTCCAACACAACAGGCGCCATTTTGATGGCTTCCGGCCGCGTCCCAAAAACGGTCATAACTTTTATCATACCTATTCCTCCTAAGAAAAAACGATACTACCCACATTATTTCTTGTGAGTAGTATCCGTCGTTGTTTTTCGTAATATACCAATGCGTTTCGCTGAATAAATGATTACAGCCAGCACGATTACTACTGTCACAATGCCTGTTTTATAGCCTACATTGGCCACAAAAAGTGCCACGACACCCAGTAAAATACTGACGCAGTACATCACTAATACAGCTTGCTTTTGTGTCATTCCCAACGCCAGCAGGCGATGATGCAAATGGCCTTTGTCAGGTTGGAAAATAGGCACACCACTCATCTTACGACGAATAATCGCAAACAAAGTATCCAAAATCGGAAGTCCCAGTGCGATAACCGGTACGACAAGAGCTACGGTCGCCGCAGTTTTCACCAAACCCAGCACAGCTGCAACAGACAGCGTATATCCCAAGAGCATGCTGCCTGTATCGCCCATAAAAATCTTTGCCGGATTAAAGTTATACTGCAAAAATCCCAAGGCAGCGCCGGCCATAGAAACAATAATCATTGCCGGCAATACCTGATTCATATTATAGGCCATTAAAAACATGGAAATAGACGCAATGAAGGCCACGCCTGCAGCCAGGCCATCCAGCCCGTCGATGAGGTTTACCGTATTGGTAAACCCAATAATCCAGAAAATGGTAAGCGGCACCGCAATAATTTCCGGCAGGACGACAAGCGTACCAAACGGATTCGTCAGCCATTCAATTTGAATGCCAAAGGCAACGGGAATCGCAGCGGCAATAATCTGCCCTACCAGCTTTACTTTAGCCGGAATATTGCAGATATCATCCCAAATTCCCAACGCTACAATCGCTGTACAGCCCAGCAGCAGCCCCAGTAAATCATGACGAATTGGTACATTGCAGAATATAGCCGTTCCTACTACAGCCGCAACAAACCCAATATAAATAGCCAGCCCGCCCAATCGCGGAATGACATGAGTATGTACCTTTCTGGCATTTGGTCTGTCAATAGCCCCTACCTTGATAGCCAGTTTTTTGACACTGGGCGTCAACGCATAGGACACGATCAATGCGATCACAAACGGTACAAGATATTCAAGCACAACACACGCCTACTTTCCATTAAAAGTAACCAAATGCCGATTAGTTGGTCAAACTGCGCATCGGTGCCGGAATCCGGCCGCCGCGTGCAATAAAGGCATCTGATTTATATGTATTGACGTTGATGATAGGACAATAGCCCAACAAACCGCCAAATTCAACAGTATCTCCCACATCTTTTCCCGGAACCGGAATAACGCGGACAGCTGTTGTTTTGTTATTAATCATCCCAATCGCTGCTTCATCAGCAATAATAGCCGAAATCGTCGCAGCCGATGTATTTCCCGGAATGGCAATCATATCCAGGCCGACCGAGCAGACACACGTCATCGCTTCCAGTTTTTCCAAACTGAGGCTGCCGCGGCCTACGGCTTCCAACATTCCTTTATCTTCACTGACTGGAATAAATGCGCCGGACAAACCGCCGACTCGGGAAGATGCCATTAAGCCGCCTTTTTTAACAGTATCGTTTAACAATGCCAATGCGGCTGTCGTACCATGAGCACCACAGCTTTCCAAACCCATTTCTTCCAAAATAGCCGCCACACTGTCCCCTACAGCCGGCGTCGGTGCCAGCGACAAATCGATAATGCCAAACGGCACATGCAGGCGTTTGGATGCTTCCATAGCGACCAGCTGGCCGACACGGGTAATCTTGAACGCCGTCTTTTTAATCGTTTCTGCGACTACATCAAAAGGCTGTCCCTTTACATTTTCCAAGGCTTTTTTGACAACACCGGGACCGCTGACGCCCACACTGACGCAGGAGTCTCCATTCGTTACGCCATGAAAGGCACCGGCCATAAACGGATTGTCTTCTACAGCATTCGAAAAGACAACCAGTTTGGCACATCCCAGGGCATCCTGTTCTTTCGTAAGTTCTGCCAATTCTTTATAGACGCGGCCCATTTCTGCGACAGCATCCATATTAATACCTGCTTTGGTCGAGCCGACAGCTACAGAGCTGCATACCAAATCCGTGCAGGCCAAGCTTTCTGCAATGGAATCAATCAAACGGCGGTCACCGTCTGTAAATCCCCGTTCTACCAACGCAGAGAACCCGCCGATAAAATCGATACCGATTTCTTTTGCCGCTTTGTCAAGCGTTTTGGCGACTTCTACATAATTTTTTAAATCACTGGCTCCTGCTACCAAACTGATCGGTGTGACCGATACGCGTTTATTGATAATAGGAACGCCGAATTCTGCTCCAATCGCATTTCCTGTTTCTACGAGATGTTCCCCATATGACGTAATTTTGTCGTAGATATTACGGCACAACGTCTTGCCATCGCTGGAACAGCAGTCCAGAAGACTAATCCCCATCGTAATGGTGCGGACGTCCAGATTATTTTTTTGAATCATTTGATTCGTTTCAAGCACATCTTGGATTGTCAGCATAATACGTCTCCTTAACCTACACGATGCATTGCATCGAAGATTTTACGGTTCTGCGCTCTGATTTCTACGCCGAGAGCATCGCCTTTTTCTTTCAGCAGTTCCTGCAGTTTGTCCAAACCAATAGCGGCTTCGTCCAAATCTACAATCATAGCCATGTTAAAAATCCCATCTAAAATGACCTGATTAATCGTTAAAATATTAACTTTGTTTTCAGCCATGATTTGGCTTACAGCGGCAATGATACCGGTACGGTCCACGCCGACCACCGTAATGACAACTTTCATGGATAGTACACCCCTTTATATTCAAATTCCATGCTTGTTTATTATACCATAGGTGATACGTAAAATTCCACTGCTTGTATATAAATTCTAAAGGAAGGTCTGGGAGAAACACAAAATCCGTATTTCTCCCTCCCCCTTATTTTGCCAATGCTTTGGAAATCAACGCTTTTCCTTCTTCCAGCAGCTTTCCTGCCTGGTCAGCTGATACAAAACTTTCTGCATATAACTTGTATAAATCTTCTGTTCCAGACGGTCTGGCCGCTACCCAGCCGTTTTCAGTTGCAATTTTGACGCCGCCAATCGCAAATGAACCGTATGGAGACTGCGACAAAACAGCCGTAATAGGACTGCCGCACAAGCTTTTTTCCGTAACATCCGCTGCGGTCAGCGCGCTTATCTTCGCCTTTTCTTCCAACGTAGCCGGAGCATCGCTGCGCATCGTATACGGTCGGCCTAACGTTTCACATAATTCATTATAATAATCAATCGGCGATTTTCCGGTCACGGCTTTGATTTCTGCTGCCAGCAGGCACATAATCATGCCGTCTTTGTCCGTAGTCCAAACGCTGCCGTCTTTGGCAACAAACGAACCGCCGGCACTTTCTTCCCCGGCAAACGCGATTTTTCCTTCGGTATACAACGAACCAAAATATTTGAATCCTACGGGCACTTCATAGCAGGGAATTGCCAATTTTTTGGCCGCGCGGGCCAGCATATCCGTTGTTACGACGGTCTTGGCGATGCCGCGGCCTTTAAAATTACGATGTGTCATCAAATAATGAGCCGCTACGGTCAAATACGCATTCGCCGAAATCATGCCCTGTACCCCTGATACAATGCCAAAGCGGTCATAGTCCGGGTCATTTGCCAAAATTAAGTCATACCGTTCTTTGCTATTTGTCACTGCTGACATGACATAGGCAGACGAGCAGTCCATCCGTACTTTGCCGTCATGGTCATAGTTCATAAACGTAAACTGTGGATCGTATGTATCATTCACAAAATCGATATCAATATGATATACTTCCGCAATGCGGTGCCAGTAATGCATGCCGGAACCGCCCAACGCATTGACCATGATGCGAAGGTGGGCGTCGCGAATGGCATCCATATCAATAATCGAATCCAATTCGGCTACATACATCCCTTTATAATCGTACGGCACGACAAAGGTTCCTGCTTTGGCATCTGCATAGGCGATTTGCTTTACTTCTGCGTTGCCTCCGGCCAGCAGCCGGTTGGCTTCCGTTTCAATTGCTTTCGTAATATTGGATTCAGCCGGGCCGCCTGTAATCGGATTGTATTTGATGCCGCCGTGTTCCGGCGGATTATGGGACGGCGTAATAATCAAGCCGTCGGCCAGTTTTTCCGTGCGCCCTTCGTTATACCGCAGAATAGCCCGCGATACAGACGGTGTCGGAACAAAATCTCCTTCGCTGTCCACATAGGCCGTGACGCCGTTGGCAGCTAAAACTCCCAAGACAGTTTCATACGCCAGTTTAGACAAATAATGCGTGTCTTCTCCAACAAACAACGGTCCTTCTGCACCAAACTGCTTACGGAAATTGCAGACAGCCTGGGCAATCGCTGCTACATGATCTGCTGTAAAACTGCCGTTTCCTGCCTGGCCGCGATGGCCCGATGTGCCAAACCGCACCTGCTGCTGCGGCTTGCTGACATCCGGGTGCGTATTCGCATACTGCGCCGCAATGGCCTGTAAATCAATATAATCTTCTTTTCGCACTTTCGTTCCTGCTAGTTCATGTACTGCCATTCGTATCACCTGTTCCTGTTTTGACAAGTATGATTCTTTTCTATACAATAAAATACAAGTATGCGTAGAAATTATGCTATACTATATCAAAATAATATTTTGTCTTTATTATAACAAAAAATTTATCATTATAACAGTAAATCCAAAAAGAAAGAAGCTGATTCTCATGAAATGTATTTCTTGGAATGTCAACGGTCTCCGCGCCGCTATGAAAAAAGGATTTATGGATACCTTCCACGCCTTGGACGCCGATATTTTCTGCCTGCAGGAAACCAAACTGCAAGAAGGGCAAATCGACTTAGAACTTCCCGGCTATGAACAATACTGGAATTACGCCGACAAAAAAGGCTACAGCGGCACGGCAATATTTACACGGCAGCATCCCCTCACCGTATCGTACGGCATGGGCATCGATACACACGACCATGAAGGCCGCCTGATTACCTTGGAATTTGCCGATTTTTATTTCATTACCTGCTATACGCCCAACAGCCAAAACGAACTGGCCCGTCTTCCCTACCGCATGCAGTGGGAAGATGATTTTCGTGCCTACCTGCAGGCTTTAAATGCTAAAAAGCCCGTCATTCTCTGCGGCGATCTCAACGTCGCCCATGAAGAAATCGACTTGAAAAATCCGAAAACCAACCGTAAAAACGCCGGCTTTTCCGACGAAGAACGACAAAAAATGACCCAGCTCCTGCAGGCAGGATTTACCGACACATGGCGGTATTTCTATCCGGATACGACAGGCGTGTATTCTTGGTGGAGCTACCGCTTTAAAGCCCGCCAAAACAACGCCGGATGGCGTATTGACTATTTCATTACTTCAACATCCCTCGACAACAAACTCGCCGAAGCCCATATATATACAGATATTATGGGCAGCGACCATTGCCCGATTGGCTTGGTATTGAAATAACTGAATTTTTATAAAAAGAACGATGCAAAACCTTGCTTACACATGGTTTTACATCGTTCTTTTATTATGTCATGTTATATGATGTATTATCTTGCAGGTACTTAGTATTCCGGTTCAATCAAGCCATATTTGCCGTGTTTCCGTTTGTATACGACATTGATCGTATCGGTTTCTGCATTGAGGAATACGAAGAAATCATGTCCTACGAGGTTCATCTGCAGGATAGCTTCTTCTACATCCATAGGCCGTGCAGCAAATTTTTTGGTGCGGGCTACTTCAAAGGTTTCTTCCGGAGCAGCCGGGCCTTCGACTAATGCAGCATTGAATGCGCCAGCTTTCATGCGGCGGGCAATCTTGGTTTTATATTTATGAATCTGGCGGACCAGTTTATCATAGACTAAATCAATAGCTGCGTACATATCAGCATTGGCTTCTACACCACGAAGAACGACGCCGTCTACTTTCAACGTAATTTCAGCAATTTTCCGATCTTTTTCTACAGAAAGGAGAGCCTGTACATTTACTTCATTATCAAAATATTTTGTAACTTTCTTTTCTTGTTTTAATACATGATCTTTCAAAGCCGATGTAATTTCTAAATTCTTACCTCTAACGATGGTTGCCATAAAACATCCCTTCCTTTCATGGGCAGTCCAGCAGAAGTTTTTATTTCTACCTTCACTTCCCTTATATATATAGTATTCCACAATGAACTGGAATTTCCTGCTATAAAATTTAATTATTTAAACAAATTATATATACTATCGAAAAAAGGCTGCCGCATTCCGAATTTTCCTTGGTGCGCAGCCTTTGTATAGTTATTTGCCAAACACACCACAGGGCACACCTGGAGTGTGTCCTGTGGCTGTCACGTTTCGCAAAAAGCGTATTGAATTAGGCGTCCGGCACTGCTGCTTTCCATAACCCATGCAAATTGCAGTAAGCGTAAACTTCGCCTTGGCCTTGTACGGTAAATACTGCTTTCGGTTCTTCGCCGGGCTGCAGGTAGCGTACATCCACTTGGGCAGGCGTGACCAGCGCAATCCATTCAATGTAGTGCTTTTCTTCCATGGGATGAATCACAGACCCTACCGTTACCGTCAACGCAGCTCCTTGTCTTGTCACAGCAGGGACGTGTTTTTCTTTGGCCGCATCGACAGAGCCGGCTTTCAAAGCCGACCAGGTCACACCGTTCATGACTATCATATCTGCCATATCTCCCATTCCTATCCATACGCGTTTTTCTTCTGGGCATCCATATACGTGTATCGGTTTCATGTTGTATACCTCCAATCCATTCACGCATCAGCAACTACGTTTCTATACATTTACTATACGGGTTTGGTGGTATTTCGTCAATGCGAATGGATACGCTATATCCAATAGTATACAAAAAAAGTACTGCACTCTTTTTCAGAATGCAGTACAGTCGCAGAGATACAGCAGGAGCTACATATTATTGTCCGGATTAAATTGCTGCATATGGACAGCGCGGTTGATATACTTGATTTTTCTTCCGTAGAAGAAATAGTATAGGAAGAAGCAAACAACCGCAATGACAGCTGCTACAGCATACAGCTGCGGGAATGTCAATAGGCCGTGCAGGCTGCCTAAGACATATGGGCCTACGCCAATGCCCAAATCCAACGCAACAAAATACGTTGAAAGCGCTACGCTGACACGATAGGGCGGTGTCAATTTGATGCAGACAGCTTGTCCGTTGGACATAAACGTACCATAGCCAAGCCCGACAAACACACCGGCCAGCAGCAGCTGCCATGAAGAACCTGTAATATGAAGGAGATACAGGCCGATGGCCAAGCAGATATAGCACGGATACAATACGTAATTTTCTCCTTTTTTATCAAAGATAACGCCGGTCAATGGCCGTGTCAACGTAATGACAACAGCATAGACGACGAAGAAAAAAGTACCAGCCTGGACGAGATGAATTTCCCGTGCGTAGGCAGCCAGAAAAGACAAGACACTGGAATAGGCAAAGCCCATCAAAAAGCCAATCGCTGAAATAGCAAAGCCGCGATATTCGACGTAGTTGTTGAGCGTCATAGCTTTCATTTTGGTGACTTGTTCTATAGTCAAGTCCATTTCGTCAATATGAAGAAGTACACAGCCAATCATGCACAAAACGACGAGAACGGAACAGAAGGTAACGATAAAGCGGAAATTGGTTACCATGATAAGGAACATGCCCAAGAACGGTCCGACAGCAGCAGCCAAGCTGGTGCTGAGTCCGTAATAGTTGATTCCTTCGCCTCGTTTGTCCTGCGGAATACAGGAAGCAACAATCGTATTGGTAGCCGTCGATACAATCCCATATGCCATGCCGTTAAAAAGGCGAATGCCATACAGAATGGATAAGCTTGGGATATAAAAATATAATAACGTTGTAACCAAATACATCACAATGCCGCAGTATAAGGAACGTTTGCGTCCATATAATTCAATTGCTTTTCCCAGCTGCAGTCGTGCCAGCAGTGTGCCAACGATAAAAATCCCCGAAGCCAGTCCGGCTTCGCCCAGCGAGGCATGCAGCTCATCTTTAGCTACAACAGCAATAATAACCATCAATAAGTAATAAATAAGATATACAACAAAATTAATACCTGTGTCGAGTAGAAAATCTTTATTCCACAACGAAGATTGTTCCGACATCTTTCATCATGCTCCTTTCACTAGCAAAACAGATTCTACACCACTAAAAGGAGTTTGTATAATGGAAAAAAATGATATCTGCCATCGTTTAAAATGATGACAGGTGGAATATATTATTACTTTTTTAAATGATAAACTTGGCGCATATAATCGATAAAAATTTGAATTGTTTTATACTTGGGATTTTCTTTTTTATACACTAGACAGCAGGGAATACGCATCAACGGTTTTAATTCGGCATAGCCGTCGGCAACACCCATGGCCGCCAAAAAACGCTGGGGCAGCAAGGCTCCAATGCGGTTTTGCTGACAGTAATTCATCATCGCATACGGCGTAGAAAACCAAGCCTGGGTTTTGGCAGGCGGACAATTATTTTTCATAAAATATTCGTTGATATACGCATTCATGACGTACTGCGGTGAATACTGTGCCAACGGATGGGCTGCCGCAAATTGAGCCGTTACGGTATGGCCAGGCAGTTCCATGTTGGGTCCATAATAAATAAACGTTTCTTCACCAAAAAAAACTTTTTCATAGTCACTCAAATCGACAGTCGGCAGATAAAACAGCGACACAATATCCAGTTTATCTTCCTTCAGCCACTGCAGCAGCTCGCGAAATTCCAAGTTGTATACACGAAATGAAGCTTCATTATGATGCTTTTGAAAATACGCTATATGGCGATTCATATGGACATCGCCCAATGACAGCATAATCCCGACGGCCAAAGACTGTACTTGGCCATGACGGTCCTGCAGATCTAAAATAGTTTCTTCTAAATCACTGAGAAGACGGGATACTTTTTCATAAAACACCTCTCCATCCGGTGTCAAATGGCTGCCCCGGTTGGAGCGTTCAATCAGACATACGCCGACTATATCTTCTAGTTTTTTCATTTGGGCACTAAAAGCAGACTGTGTAATATTAGCTGCCTTGGCAGCTGCTGTAAAGTTGCGGTATTTGCTGTAAATAATAAAATTTTTTAATTCTTGTATTGTTGGTAATTCCATACAGTCCTCTCTCCTATGATAAAAAAACTGCCGCACGAAGCGGCAGTCCTTTGCTAATTCATTTCATCTTCCTTAATTGCCGAATAGCAGGCACGGCTCTCCAAAAAACAACCGTCCTGCCCTCTCTTACGGTATCGCAAAAAACGATACACATCTCAACGGCAACCAATATGAAAAAAAGACTGTACACATGAAATTCTGAATGCGACAGTCTTCTTTTCGTTTCACTGCAGTTATTCTTCTGCTGCACAAGCAGCCAGCAATTCATCAAACTTCTGATTTGCTGCTTCAAATTCTTCATCCGTAGGCGCTACATAAATATCTTCCCCGTTTTCTGTATCGATGCGGGCAATAATAGCGTCTCCTTCACAATCACAACCTTCTTCTTCACATAATTCAACAAGAAGAGAAAATGTTTTGCCGTCCATGTCAATACGCTGTACTTCTTGGTATTCTACTTCGTTCCCATTATCATCCGTAGCCGTGACAACATATACTTCTTCTAATTCATTCATTTCGTCTGCCATGCGGAACCTCCTTGAGCGTCTAAATAATTTTGTAATATGAGTACAGCAGCCATTTTATCGACATACTGTTTTCTCTTTTCCCGCCGTACATTGCCTTTTATTAATACTTGCTGGGCCATGACGGTTGTCAGGCGTTCATCCCAATAGACAAACTTCATCTTGGGCATGGTCTTGCTTAAATCATTGACAAACTGTTCAATTTTTGCGATATTTTCGCTGTAATCTCCATTCATATGACGCGGTTTGCCTACGACAATGCAGTGCACTTCTTTTTCCGCTGCCAAGGCACGCAGACGAGCAAAATCTTTCTTTTTGGAAGTACGCTGTATCGTTTCTACCCCCTGTGCTGTAATCAGCAAGGCATCACTGCAGGCTACGCCAATGGTTTTGGAACCAACATCTAATCCTAAAATCCGCATATATCCTCTTATAACCCGCGCTGTTTGACATAAGAACGAACCAATTCTTCAATCAATTCATCTCGTTCAATACGACGAATATTGCTGCGTGCATTATTATGACTTGTAATATAGGTAGGATCGCCGGAAAGCAAATAGCCTACAATCTGATTTACCGGATTATACCCTTTTTCTTCCAATGCATGATATACGTCTTCTAAAATCATCGAGGCAACTGTCTGCTCTTCATTTCTGTTTTTCACGATCATCGTTTCATCGCTAATTGCCATATAATCACATCCTTTACGACCTTGCGGTCAAACTAAATCAGCCGAGTAATTCACGAACGGCTTCTTTTCCGGCAGTAAGTGCATCAGCAATTTTTTCAGGTTCTTTGCCGCCAGCTTGTGCCATATCAGGACGGCCGCCGCCGTTGCCGCCAGCAGCCTGTGCAGCCGCTTTGATAATCTTGCCGGCATGAAGGCCTTTTTTCGTATCTGCTTTTGCTACTTTGCAGACAAAGTTTACTTTAGCTCCATTTGCCGTGCCCAGCAAAACTACGCCGTGGCCAATTTTATCCATAATAGTGTCTGCCAAATCACGCAGGCTGTCCATCGAATCGGTCTGTGCTGCTGCAGCTACAACAGGTATACCGGCCATATCTTCTGCAGACGCCAAAATGCTGTCTACGTCCGAAAGAGCGGCTTCTTTTTTCAGCTGCTGCAGTTCTTTTTCTGTATCTTTCAACTGTGCCAATACCTGCTGTACTTTTTCCGGCAGATTGGCTGTCTTCGTTTTTAATAAGAGAGCCAGCTGGTTCAATTCTGCTGTATCTTCTTCTGCTTTTTTCAATGCTGCAGCCCCGGTAACGGCTTCAATACGCCGTACCCCTGTACCTGTACCAGATTCAGAAAGAATGCGGAATGTACCGATAACCGCCGTAGAAGGTACATGCGAGCCGCCGCACAGTTCACAGCTGAAATCATCAACGGATACGACGCGAACGACATCACCGTATTTTTCACCAAAGAGTGCCATCGCGCCTTTTTCTTTAGCAGCATCCAACGGCATTTCTTCAATTTCTACAGGGACATTCTTTAAAATTTCAGCATTGACCATGTCTTCTACTTCTGCCAATTCTGCTGTCGTTACAGGAGAGAAATGTGTAAAATCAAAACGCAGATGATCGGGTGTAACGAGAGAACCGGCCTGGTTGACATGATTTCCCAAGACCTTGCGAAGTGCTGCCTGCAGGAGATGCGTTGCCGTATGATTGCGGGCCAATGCCAAATTACGTTCTTTATCTACAGCAATATCCAACACATCGCCTGTATGGATAACACCTTCTGTAATAGTAGCAATCAAGTATACCAAGCCATTCGGAAGGGCTTTAGCATCTGTTACGTCTGCTTTTCCTTCGCGGCCTGTCAATGTACCTGTATCACCCAGCTGGCCGCCTCCTTCTGCATGGAATGGGTTGGAATCCAGGATAACGGTAACTTCTTCACCGTCGCGAGCTTCCTGAATTTCTACGCCGCCTTTGCCCAGCATGGCGACAGTCGCTTTGACAGCATTGGCATCATTGACCAGTTTGCTCTGATCCAGTTTGGTCGTATCCGGCGTAGCGACTTTGGCAGATACATCCGCGCGGGCAGCACGAGCTCGTTCCTGCTGTTCTTTCATCGCTGCGTCAAACCCTTTTTGGTCAATGGCAATACCGTTTTCCTGTGCAATTTCTTCTGTCAGTTCTACTGGGAAGCCATATGTATCATACAGTTTAAATACATCTTTGCCTGCCAATTCTTTGGACGCGCCGGCATCTGCCATGAGCTGGTTGAGCAGTTCCATACCTTGTGCCAACGTAGCGCTGAATTGTTTTTCTTCTGTATCAATAACTTTTTTAATCAGTTCTTCATGTTCGCGAAGTTCCGGATATTCTTCACCTAAAATATCCATTACCGTATCTACCAGGCTGCTCAGGAATAATTCTTTGATGCCCAACAAGCGGCCAAAACGAACGGCACGGCGAAGAATACGGCGCAGTACATAGCCGCGGCCTTCATTCGACGGCAAAATACCATCGGAAATCATCACTGTAATCGCACGAATATGGTCTGCAATTACCTTCATGGCAATTTTTTGCTGCGGGTCGCTGTAATCGCCATGACAGATAGAAATGACTTTTTCAATAATCGGGAAAATCAAATCGGTTTCAAAGTTGGATTCCTTTTGCTGAATGACAGAAGCCAAGCGTTCAAGACCGCAGCCCGTATCAATGTTTTTCTTTTCAAGGGGTACATATTTACCGTCTTTAGTACGGTTATACTGTGTAAATACCAAGTTCCAGATTTCCAAATACCGGTCGCAGTCACAGCCAACGGTGCATGTCGGTTTGCCGCAGCCTCGTTCCGGCCCCAAATCGTAGAAAATTTCACTATCCGGACCGCATGGGCCTTCACCGATTTCCCAGAAATTATCTTCAAATTTAAAGATGCGTTCGTCAGCCAGGCCAATCATGTTGTGCCAATAGTCATAGGCTTCTTTATCGTCTGGATAAATCGTAACATATAATTTATCTGTATCTAATTCCAATACTTTCGTCAAAAATTCCCATGCCCAGGAAATCGCTTCTTTTTTGAAATAGTTGCCAAAGGAAAAATTGCCCAGCATTTCAAAAAACGTATGATGACGAGCAGTACGGCCGACATTGTCAATATCGCCGGTTCGAATACATTTTTGGCTTGTCGTAACACGGTACGATGGTGGTACTAATTTACCCGTAAAATACGGTTTGAGCGGTGCCATGCCAGCGCCGATCAACAGCAAGCTCGGATCATTCTTGGGAATCAAAGGAAAACTGTGTAAAATCAAATGTTCCTTATTCTTAAAGAATTGCAAATAAGCTTTGCGGATTTCATTACCCGTCATATACTTCATCAACTAACACTCCCTCTGTAGTTCTTCTTTCATATGGGAAAATTATACACTCATTTACCATACTGGGGCAACCTTTTTGTTCATACTTTTCTCACATTTTTCGGCAGACCTTGTACACCATATGAAATGGCTAGTAAAGAACGGTCTCTATACATCTCCCTTCTCACTAGCCACATGCTGCCACGTTGTTATCTGACTCGTTTAGCACCAATATACCGCGAACCCCAGTAGCCGCTATTCAAGCTGTCCACCCGGATACCGCCGCTGCTCGTAGCGCTGATAAAGTTGTCATCTCCTACATAAATACCTGTATGAGATACGCCCGGTTCATACGTCGTAAAAAAGACCAAATCGCCGGGGATTAATTCACTTCTGGATACTTTGTCTCCCAGCATGTATTGTTCATCTGCCATGCGGGGCAAATTGATGCCATTATGAGAAAATACGTATTTAGTAAATCCAGAACAATCAAAACCATCCGGTGTATTGCCGCCGAATACATACGGTACACCCAAATACTTATACGCAGATGAAACCAGCTGATTGCCTATGCGGTCCGTTCCTGTCAAATTTTTTAATTTAGTATATTTGACTTGCGATGTTGTAAGCGGATTGGCCAGATTGTTCTTGGCATTTTTACTGCCAAGTGCTGTATTATTTGCTTTCGTTGTGTTTTTTGTAAGCATTGTCCGTTGTCCGGTCAGTAAATAATACGTCCAGCCGCCAACGTTGCCGCTGACCTGGATTTTCTTATCTGCCTGAAATTTTGCCACAGCTTTTGCCATATCTTTAGAATATACGCCGTCCATTTTGACTTTGTATCCCAATTTACGAAGCTGTTTTTGAATCAGCAGGACATCGCTGCCTTTATTCCCTACGGTATAATAATTGGCTGCACCTGCCGGAATAGCTGCTATCGTCAATAACACAGCCATACACATGACTTTACTTAGTTTATTCCACATAAAAGCTCCTCTCCGTCTTTGTACCAGTTAAAAACTGCCTATTTTTGTTTTGTTCCTAATTCAGCTTTTAGCCAATACAAAGGCCTATTTTTTACTTCTTCAAAAATACGTCCTATATACTCACCCATAATGCCAATAAAGATGAGCTGCAGTCCACCGAGAAGACATACAATCACCATGGTTGTCGTCCATCCCGGAGCGGCTTCTCCCATGAACTTGCAGTACAGTACATGGATAATCATGAGTAGGCTAAACAATCCGCTTATGATTCCCGTATAAAAAGATATGCGAAGGGGAAGCTGCGAATACGCCATAATTCCATCTAAGGCAAAGCGAATCATTTTTTTCATGGAAAACTTAGACTTGCCGGCAAACCGCTTCGGTGCCACGAAGGAAATGGTCGTCTGCTTATAGCCAATATCTCCCATCATGCCGCGGATAAACCGGTCGTGTTCGCGAAACAGTTTAAATGTTTCCAACACTTTTTTGTCAATCAGGCGAAAATCAGAACCGCCCGGTACGATGTGAACAGGCGACACGGCATTTAAAATAATATAATACCATTTAGATGTCTGCCGTTTGATAAATCCGGCATCATCTGTCGCTTTGCGCACGGTTTGTACCACATCGGCTCCTTCCTGCCATTTTTGGACCAAATCAGGAATCATAGCCGGCGGATGCTGCAAATCGCCGTCCATTGTAATGACAGCGTCACCGCAGGCATGGTCCATGCCGCATGTGATAGCCAGCTGATGTCCAAAATTACGAGCCAAAATCAACGCACGAATATGCGAATCCTGCTGTGTCAGCCGACTCAGCAGGAGCGGTGTCTGGTCTTTGGAGCCATCATCTACAAAAATAACTTCATATTCCATTTCCAAGCGTTTCATTGCCTTGGTCGTTTCTTCATAAAACTTTTCAATATTCGGTTGTTCATTATATACAGGAACAACAATAGACAGCATCTTTTTTTCTTCCAAATTTCGTATATTCATTACAATTATACCATCCTAACGTTTTTACTGTCAAAATTACGAATATTGACTATCCTTTTTTGTTGTTTTTTCTTCTGTCGTATAGGATACGCTTTCTAAAAATTTTTCAATTTCTTCTTGTGATGTATAGCCAATAATACGCCGCAGCGGTTTGCCATCCTTAAAAAACAACAACGTCGGTACAGCCATAATATCATATTTCTCAGCAATATCCTGCCGCATGTCAACGTTGACGCATACTGCGTGTACAGTCGACGCCATTTTTTCAGCAACATTTTCAATTTCCGACCGTATCATTTTGCACGGACCGCACCATGATGCCCAAAAATATACCATGACGATACCTGTCTTATGCAGAACCTGCAGCGAAAAATCAGCATCACTTTCTATGGAAACAACTGCCATATTTATGTCCTACCTCCTATGGTCGGCTAAATATACCGAATTTATTATAGCAAAAGTAAGAGTTTTTTTCCAGTAGTTGCAGCGAATCTTCCCTTTTTACCCTTTTTAATTTCAAAAAAAATCACCCGGCATACGCTTCGGCATACCGAGTGAATAGTGCTGCAGCTTATTTATTCTTCCAATGCATTCCACATGTGGGAAAGCAGTGCATCCCGGCCGTCTTTTTTCAGCGAGGAATACGCTACGGCGCCATACACGGAGGGAAAAATTTTATTTAGCTGTGCTATATTTTTTCTTTTTTCATTGGCAGACAGCTTATCCGCTTTCGTACCAACAATTTGAATGTGGACGCCTTGGCGGGCAAGCCATTCATAGGCTTGGCAGTCAATGGCAAGTCCTGGGTGGCGCAAATCAATCAAAAGGCAAAGCAGTATCAAATGCGGGGACTGTGTAACGTATTCGCCAATAAAGTCACTCCACATTTGTCTTTTTTTGCCGCCTGTCCTGGCAAAGCCATAGCCCGGCAAATCGACAAGAAAGAAGGGCTTGCGGTCTTCTCCGTCTTCCGTGCGGCTGCGCAGTACAGACTGAAAATAGTTGATCGTCTGTGTCTTTCCGGGTTCTCCGCTGACGCGGGCCAAATTCCGCTGATTGCAAAGAGAATTAATCAAACTGGATTTTCCTACATTGGACCGGCCCAAAAATGCAATTTCCGGCAGCCCGTTGTCTGGATACTGGTCCGGGCGTACAGCAGACGCCACGTATTTGGGATTGATAATCTGCAGATTTTGCGGCATTATGCTTTCACCAGTGCCTGAGCCAGCACTTCATCCATATGATGTACAAAGACAAATTCGACATCGTCTTTAACGGATTGCGGCACATCGGGCATATCCCGTTTATTTTCTTCCGGCAGCAGGATTTTTTTGATGCCGGCACGATGAGCGGCAATGACTTTTTCCTTGACGCCGCCAATGGGAAGAACTGTACCGCGCAATGTAATTTCACCGGTCATTGCCACATCATGACGGACCGGTTTGCCCGTCAGCGCAGATGCCAAGGCGGTTGCCATCGTAATCCCTGCAGACGGACCGTCTTTAGGAATAGCGCCTTCCGGCAAATGAATGTGGAAATCGTAATGGGTATAGAAATCATCCGGCAAGCCTAACGATTGAGCTCGGCTGCGAATATAGGTCACGCCGGCTTCTGCCGATTCTTTCATGACATCGCCGAGCTGTCCGGTCAATAACAAGTTGCCTTTCCCTTTGACAGCTACCGCTTCTGTTTCCAGTACTTCGCCGCCGACCTGCGTCCACGCCAGGCCAGTAACAAGTCCGACTTCATCTTTTTTGTTGAGTTTTGTCGGCAAAAATTTGATGGGTCCCAACAGTGTTTCCAAATTTTTGACCGTGACGGTCATCGGCTTTTCTTCATCCAACAAAATGGACTTGCCGATTTTACGGCATACAGTACCAATCGTTTTTTCCAGCGTACGCACGCCGGATTCCCGCGTATACCCCTGCACGATGGCTTTCAGCACTGCGTCAGAAAAACGAGCCTGGCTTGCTTTCAAGCCATTTTCTTTGAGCTGCTTGGGCACCAGATACTGTTTGGCAATCTGTACCTTTTCTTCTTCTGTATAGCTGGTAAAATCGATGATTTCCATACGGTCCAGCAAAGGGCGCGGAATATCACTGATTACATTGGCTGTCGTAATCCAAAATACTTTGGATAAATCAAAGGGTATTTCCAAGAAATGGTCACTAAATGTATTGTTTTGTTCCGGATCTAATACTTCCAGCAGAGCTGCTGACGGATCTCCGCGCATATCAGAGGTCATCTTGTCCACTTCGTCGAGAAGAAATACCGGATTCTTGACGCCTGCCTGCTTCATGCCGGAAATAATGCGGCCCGGCAGTGCTCCGATATACGTACGGCGATGGCCTCGAATTTCGGCTTCATCCCGCACGCCGCCCAAAGAAATTCGGACATACTTGCGGTTCATCGCTCTGGCGATAGAACGGGCAATACTCGTCTTGCCGGTTCCCGGAGGCCCTACAAAACAAAGGATAGGTCCTTTTAAGCTGTGTGTCAGCTGCTTTACTGCCAAATATTCAATAATTCGTTCTTTGACTTTTTTCAAGCCGTAATGATCTTCATCCAGGACGCGCTGTGCTTCATTCAAATCGAGACGGTCTCTGGTTTCTTTTTTCCACGGCAGCGCCAGCGCCCAATCCAAATAGGTGCGTATAATAGCTGATTCTGCCATCATCGGCGGCATGGAATCGAGGCGGTCTACTTCTTTGAGCAAGGCTTCTTCTATTTTTTTAGCCAGCTTCATCTTGCGGATTTTATCCCGCAGTTCCTGCATTTCTGTATCTTTATCGACTTTATCGCCTAATTCTTCATGAATCGCTTTAATCTTTTCACGCAGATAATATTCTTTTTGCTGCTGATCCAATTTTCCCCGTACTTCCGTATTCAGTTTGGATTCGAGTTCTGTAATTTCCAGCTCTGTATCCAACAAGGAAGCGATTCGTTCCAAACGGGCTTTGATGTCTATTGTTTCCAAAATCTGCTGCCGTGCAACGATGCGAATGGGCAGCTGCAGTGCAGCAAAATCAGCCAGCACACCCGGTTCTTCAATTGCGCGGGCTCTGTCCATGATCTCATCACTGTTGCGAAGATTGTCCAGCCAGCTGCTGAACCGTTTGAAGATGACACGGCGCAGTGCTTCTTCCTGCACAGCATCGGTGCTTACTTCACTGACTTTGACACAAGCCACTTCCAAATACTCTTTTTTTTCAGAAAATCCCTGCAGCTGCACACGGGATATCCCATCTACGAGAATACGGACTAATCCGCCGGGTAAACGGAGCAGCTGCTGTATCTTGACGAGCGTACCAATCTGATATACATCATCAAAGCCCGGATTATCCACTTCTTCATCAACTTGAGTCGAAACGACCAGCATGCGGTCATGTTCCATGGCATAATCGACAGCTGCTAATGATTTATCCCGACCGATGTCAATATGACTTACCAGTTTCGGGTATACGACAATCCCCCGCAAGGGAATAAAGGGAACTGCCAAAATTGCGTTTTCATCCATAGTATTCACCTTCTTTAATCTAAAAATAAAACTCATTTCTGGCTATGAGAAATGAGTTTTATCGTCGTTCTATATCATTCTTCTTATTTCAATACCAGTTCAGGTTCAGTTCCCTTAGTCACACAGTCTTCAGTGACAATGCACTGTTTTACATCTGTACGGCTAGGAACATCAAACATGACATCCAGCATAATGCGTTCAATGATAGAGCGAAGACCGCGGGCACCGGTATTGCGGCGCAGTGCTTCTTTGGCAATCGCCTTCAGTGCTTCCGGCGTAAACTTCAGTTCTACGTCATCCATATCCAGCATTTTTTGGTACTGTTTGACAAGCGCATTCTTCGGTTCTGTCAGAATATGTATCATGGCGTCTTCATCCAACGGATTCAACGTAACCAGTACAGGAAGACGGCCAATCAATTCTGGAATCAAGCCAAACTTCTGCAAGTCTGTCGGAATAATTTCCTTGAGCAGCGTTTCCATCGACTGTTCGGTTTTGGAATGAATATCTGCGCCAAACCCCATATTCTTATCGGTTGTACGATTTAAAATGGTTTTGTCGATGCCGTCAAACGCACCGCCGCAAATAAATAAGATATTCGTCGTATCAATCTGCAGCATTTCCTGATGGGGATGCTTACGTCCGCCCTGGGGCGGTACACCGGCAACCGTTCCTTCCAAAATCTTCAGCAAAGCCTGCTGGACGCCTTCACCGGATACATCCCGCGTAATAGACGGGTTTTCCGACTTACGGGCAATTTTATCGATTTCATCAATATAGATAATGCCGCGTTCTGCCTTGGCAATGTCATAATCCGCTGCCTGAATCAGCTTGAGCAGACAGTTTTCAACATCTTCGCCGACATAACCGGCTTCGGTAAGACTCGTCGCATCAGCAATAGCAAACGGAACATCGAGCAGACGAGCCAATGTCTGAGCCAGCAGTGTTTTGCCGCTGCCTGTAGGACCTACCATGATGATATTCGATTTCTGTAATTCTACATCTTCTACGACACTGTTGGTCTGCAGCCGTTTGTAATGATTGTACACTGCAACAGACAACGTCTTTTTTGCCGCTTCCTGACCAATGACGTACTCATCCAGCGTTTCTTTTATCTGGCGCGGCGTAGGCAGATCTTTCAGTTGGAAGTCAGAAGAAGCTTCCTGCTTTTCTTCTTCCATGATATGCTGCGCTACTGCTACGCATTCATCGCAAATGTATACGCCCGGTCCGGCAATCAGTTTCTGTACTTCGCTTTGCGGGCGGCCGCAGAAACTGCATCTCGGTTCATCATTTCTATCTTTCACTACGTCTTCCTCCTGTCCTTCCTATCATTTTGCTTCGCCGTGAGGACGGACGAGAATTTCATCAATAAGACCGTAGGCTTTTGCTTCTTCTGCCGTCATGAAATTGTCCCGTTCCGTATCCTTTTGGATGACTTCCAAGGGCTGTCCCGTATGCGCGGACAAGATACCGTTTAATTCTTTACGCATACGTAAAATTTCACGGGCATGGATTTCAATTTCCGTAGCCTGGCCCTGTACGCCGCCTAAGGGCTGATGAATCATGACTTGTGAATGAGGAAGAGCAAACCGCTTGCCTTTGGCACCGGCTGTCAGCAGGACCGAAGCCATGCTGGCAGCAGAGCCAATACAAATTGTCGATACGTCCGGTTTGATGTACTGCATCGTATCGTAAATAGCCATGCCGGCAGTAACGACGCCGCCGGGGCTGTTAATATATAGATGGATATCCTTGTCAGGATCATCTGCTTCTAAAAATAAGAGTTGTGCTGTAACGATATTCGCTACGGTATCATCAATCGCGCCGCCCAAAAAGACGATGCGGTCTTTGAGCAAACGGGAATAAATATCATAGCTTCGTTCACCCTGCGCCGTCTGTTCGACGACAATGGGGACATACATACTCATAGAAAACACCTCCGGAGATTACGCTTCCGGTTTTTCTTCAGCCTTTACCTGTTCTACTTTAGGTTCGTCAGCTTTTTCATTTGTGTCAACAGCATTTTTCAAGATGAAGCTTGCTGCTTTTTTGCGGCCAACAGACTGAACAAGCATCGGAACGCGATGTTCTTTCATAATAATTTTGTATACTTCTTTAGGATCTGCACCGAAGTTCTGTGCCATCGTAATGATTTCTGCCTGCAGGTCGATGTCTTTTACTTCGATGTTTTCTGCTTTGGCAATTGCTTCCAATACGAGATCCATCTTGACGTTTTCTTTTGCCGGTTCAGCATATTGTTCTTTCAATTTGTCCATATCCTGACCCATGTATTTGAGATAATCGTCGAGATTCATGCGCTGTGTTTCCAATTTCATGGAAAGTTCTTCAATCATCTGGTCGATTTTTTCATCAATCATAACCTGCGGAATATCTACTTCTGCATTATTAACAGCTGTTTTGAGGATTTCAGCATTGTATTTTTCCAAAGCCTGGAACGATGCTTTGGATTCCAAGCGTTTGCGGATATCTGCTTTCAGTTCGTCAACGCTGTCAAATTTGCCTGCTTCTTTAGCAAATTCATCGTTGATAGCCGGTAATTCGCTGCGTTTTACGTCGTTGACTTTTACGGCAAATACGGCTTCTTTGCCGGCGAGGGATTTTTCAAAGTAGTCTTCCGGGAAAGTAACTTTAACGTCTTTTTCATCGCCTGCTTTGCAGCCAATCAGCTGATCTTCAAAGCCGGGAATGAAGCTGCCGGAACCAATCTGGAGCGGATAGGATTTGCCTTCGCCGCCTTCAAATGCTACGCCGTCAACAGTACCTTTGAAATCGATAACTGCGAAGTCGTCTTTTGCAATTTCAGTGCCTTCCGGTGCAACGACCATTTTAGCGTGCTGTTTCTGCAGGTTTGCTAATTCTTTGGATACATCTTCATCGCTGACAGCTACTTCGTCTTTAGCGGCTTTGATGCCTTTGTATTCGCCGAGTTTTACTTCCGGTTTTTTCGTAATCGTTGCTTCAAATACAACATCTTTGCCTTTTTCGTCGCTGATTACTTTGATTTCCGGATCAGTAACCGGAACAATTTTCTTTTCCTGCAGTGCATCACTGTATGCTTTATTGGCAATCGCTTCAAAAACTTCCTGTTTGACAGCGTCTTTGCCCAAGAAGCTTTCCAACACCATGCGCGGTGCTTTGCCTTTACGGAAGCCCGGGATGTTTACTCTGCCTGCTAAGTTTTTGCAAGCTGCTGCTGCTGCTTTCGAAGCGTCTTTTGCAGGCACTTCAATGTGCAGGGTTACTTTGTGTTGGTCTACTTCATTAACTGTTACGTTCATTCTAAGTATGTCCTCCTTATGGGCCGTAGCCCTAAATTATCTCTAAAATACCATATTACGCTCTACATCATACCACAAGTTTACATATTTTACAATAAATATTTAAGATTACAGCACGGCAAAAAAACGACTCCCGAAGAAGCCGTTTTTTATCTGCTGTAAATTCAGTACTTACCGCAGTTCGCAGTTCAGTTTTTCTTTCAAATCCTTGACAATCGCATCGACAGGGGCTTGAATGTCTGCATCGGTAAGTGTTCCTTCTTCTGAACGGAATACCAGCGAATATGCCAGGCTCTTGAATCCCTGCGGAACCTGTTTGCCTGTATACATATCAAAGAGGTGTACGGCTTCCAAATACGGTCCGCCGTCTGCTTTGATGACATCAATAATAGATTCATTGGTTGTCGCAAGCGGTGCCAAAAAGGCAAGGTCACGGCTGGAAGCCGGGAATTTGGCAACTTTGTGATAATCCGGAATCAAATTGATAAGCGGCAGGATTTCATTCATGTACATTTCAAATACATATACCGGACCTGCTACATCATAGTTGTCAATTGCTTTCGGATGGAGTTCGCCAAAACGGCAGAGGACTTTTCCATCTTTGACATACTGAGCTGCTTTTCCCGGATGAAGCGGTGCGTAATCCGAAGCTTCCAAATCAGCATGAATCCCCAATCCTTCCAATACGGCTTCTACGATACCTTTGACATCATAGAAGTCATAGTTAGCAGCCTGTGCCGGCCATTGTGCCGTTGTCCGCTGGCCATAGAGCAGTCCGGCTACATGATATTCCTGATTGGGGAGTTCCGTAACCGGCAGTGCTTTGGGCGCATAGACCGGTGCGATTTCGTAAATGCCGACAGATGGGTTTTTCACGGCCTGGTTGCGAACCAATACATCCATCAGCGACGGAATCAACGTCGTGCGCATCAACGGAAATTCTTCTGTAATCGGGTTGAGAATCGGCACAGCATGATATACGGGGTCGCCGTCTTTGAAGAGCAGTTTTTTCAGCGAGTCGGGATGAACGAAGCTGAACGTTACAGTTTCATTCAAGCCGCTGCCGCTGAGGATAGCTGAAATTTTTTCGCCGACTTGATGATGGAATCCTTCTTCCCCTTTGGAAATATTGGACCATGGGCGCGTAGACGGAATATTTTCATAGCCATAAATACGTGCTACTTCCTCTGCAATATCCGGCATTTCCGTGCAGTCACCGCGATAAGACGGTACGACAGCGGTAACGGTTTCGCCGTCTTTTTCGATACCGAACTGCAGTGTTTCGAGCATATGAATCATCTGTTCTTCCGGAATATCCGTACCCAGGAAGTTGTTGATTTGTTTAGCCGTAAAGGAAATCTTCGTCGTTTCCTGCGGATGCGGGTATACATCGACAATGCCCTTGGCAACGTCGCAGGCATTCATTTGCTGCAGGAGCTGGGCGCAGCGGTCCAACGAATGCAGGCAGCTGTGCGCATCCAAGCCTCGTTCAAAACGGCCGGATGCTTCAGAACGAAGGCCTAACGAACGGCCTGTATGACGAATGCTGGAGCCTTTGAAAGAAGCACATTCCAGAATAACTGTTTTGGTATCTGCCGTAACTTCTGAATCATAGCCGCCCATGATGCCGGCAATGCAGCACGGTTTTTGCGCATCTGCAATGACGAGCATGTTGTCATTGAGTTTGCGGTCTACGCCGTCCAGTGTCTTAATCGCTTCATCGGCATGCGCACGGCGGGCGACAAGATGATGATCTGCTACTTTATCATAGTCATACGCATGAAGAGGAATCCCCAATTCAATCATGACATAGTTGGTAACGTCAACGACGTTGTTAATGGGGCGAACGCCGGATTTGCGCAAACGCTGCTGCATCCAGAGCGGCGATTTGCCGATTTTGACGTTGAGCAGCAAGCGAGCGGCATATCGGCTGCATAAGTCTTCATCTTCAATCGAAACAGTTACTTTACCGTCAATGGATTCATCGCATTCTGTTACTTTGATGTCCGGATAGGAAGCCTGTTTGTTGCTCAAAACAGCAAATTCACGGCTCAAGCCTACCATGGAGAAGCAGTCTGCCCGGTTTGGCGTCAATTCATATTCATAGACGACGTCTTTGGCATCCAAATAATCCGCTGCATCGACGCCAATCGGCGTATCTTCCGGAAGGATCCAGATACCGTTGCGTTCTTCCGGCAAAAGTACGCTGTCATCAAACCCAAGTTCATGGGCAGAGCAAAGCATGCCATTGGACGGAACACCGCGGAGCTTAGAGCGTTTAATTTTGACGCCGCCCGGCAAATGGGCACCGTGTACTGCGACCGGCACGATTTGGCCTTCGCGGACGTTTTTAGCGCCTGTAACAATTTGCAGCTGTTCACTGCCGACATCAATCTGGCAGACAACTAATTTGTCTGCATCCGGATGTTTATCAATTTTTAAAATTTTACCGGTTACTACTTTTTTGATTTCGTTGCCCCAATATTCTACGTGTTCTACAGGAATACCGGCAACTGTCAGTGTATCAGCAAATTTCTGCAGATCTTGTGTCATATCGACATCTACATACTCCTGCATCCATTTTAAAGAACTTTTCATCGTTTATACCTCCTAGAACTGGTTCAAGAACCGCATATCATTTTCATAGAACAACCGCAAGTCATCAATGCCGTATTTGAGCATGGCAATACGTTCTACGCCCATGCCAAAGGCAAAAGCACTGACTTCGTTGGGGTCATAGCCGTTCATGCGCAATACGTTGGGATTGGTCATGCCGCAGCCCAGGATTTCCAGCCAGCCGGTATGAGAGCAGACACGACATCCTTTGCCGCCGCACATGACGCAGGAAATATCGACTTCAGCACTCGGTTCCGTAAACGGGAAATAGCTGGCGCGGAACCGGACTTTTGTCTGCGGTCCAAAAATATCGCGGAGGAAGTCTTCCAGCATGCCTTTCAAGTCAGAGAAACGAATGTTTTTATCGACAATCATGCCTTCCATCTGATGGAATACCGGTGAATGAGTAGCGTCATAGTCGCAGCGGTATACTTTGCCCGGCGCAATGATTTTAAACGGTTCATTCGGTTTATGAGCCTGCAGCGTACGTGCTTCCATGCCGGAGGTATGCGTGCGCAGCAAAATATTATCGGTGACATACATGGAGTCCTGCATATCGCGGGCCGGATGATCTTCCGGCAGATTCAAGCATTGGAAGTTATAATAGTCGGATTCAATATCCGGTCCTTCTACAATGGAAAATCCCATGCGCAGGAATGATTCTTCCATCAGGCGGCGCGTCAAATGCAGGGGATGTTCATGACCCAATACAGGCTTTCTGCCCGGAAGCGTAATATCTATTTTTTCGGACTGGATTTTTTGTTCCAATTCCCGTTCTTTCAATTCTTCCATTTTTGCTTTTAATTGTTCTTCAATGACGCCGCGCGCCGAATTGACCAACTGCCCTACTTTCGGCCGTTCTTCTTTTGAAAGCGTCTTTAATTCTTTCATAATCGACGTTAATTCGCCTTTTTTGCCTAAGTATTTGACACGAATATCTTGTACATCCTGTAAGGCCTGGCTGGCAGCGAGCTGTTCACTGACGGCCGTTTTGATAGCCTCAATCTTATCATTGATCATCTTGTATAATCCTCCTCTTCATACTAAAAAAGACTTCCGCCCCTGCAAGGGGCGAAAGTCTGGTTTCGCGGTACCACCCTAATTGTGTCTCATTCGTTCAGTAACGGGAACTCCCGTCCAGCCTACTCCGTTCAGCTGAAAAGCTCCAAAGTGAACCGTATACCTTATCTGATGCGCAGCTCTCAATCCACGGCTGCGTTTCCCTGTCTTCAGATGTCCAGCATATACTCTCTTTTTCATCGCCAGATATGGGGTCACGATGCGTGACTGTTTATATTGTATCAGTATAATGTCTTATTTGCAATAACTAAACGTTGAATTTGGTTTGTGCCTTCATAAATCTGCATGATTTTAGCGTCACGCATATATTTTTCGACAGGATATTCTTTAATATATCCATAGCCGCCCATAACCTGTACTGCATTGGTCGTTACCTGCATGGCTACGTCAGACGCATTGCATTTAGCAATTGCTGCTTCACGGCTGAATTCCATGCCCTGGTCTTTCATCCAGCAGGCACGATGTACCAAAAGACGGGCACCTTCTACCTGCATGGCCATATCGGCAATCATGCTCTGCACCATCTGGAACGAAGCAATCGGTTTATCAAACTGTACGCGGACTTTTGCGTATTCGCAGCAAGCGCGGAACGCTGCTTCAGCAATACCTACCGATACAGCACCGACAAAAGGACGAGCCGCATCCAACGTATTCATAGCAATACGGAAGCCCTGGCCTTCACGACCCAAGCGGTTTTCCACCGGTACATAGCAGTCCTGGAAAATCAGTTCCGTCGTATTGGAAGCACGAATCCCCATTTTATTTTCTGCTTTGCCTACCGTAAAGCCCGGCGTGCCCTTGCGAACGATAAACGCTGTCAAGCCGCGAATACCGCCTGTTTTGCGGGTATTGGCAAATACGACAAAGACTTCTGCCAATGCACCGTTGGTAATGAAGCATTTCGTGCCGTTTAATATATAGCCCTTACCGTCTTCGGTTTTGACAGCGCGTGTAGAAACAGAGCCGGCATCCGAGCCTGTACCCGGTTCTGTCAATGCAAATGCTGCCAGATTATCCTGGTTGATAATATCAAAATACCGTTTTTTCTGATCGTCGTTGCCGGCAATAATGACCGGATATGAAGCCAAGGCATTGGCAGCGACCGTCGTAGCTACACCGGCACAGCCTTTCCCTAATTCTTCATAAATAGCTGCAATCGTAATAGCATCTAAGCCTGCGCCGCCGAATTCTTCCGGAATCGCTACGCCCAGCAAGCCTTGTGCCGCTAATTTTTCCAACAATCCTTCATGAAGCTTCCCCGTTTCATCCATTTCTCCTGCATACGGGACAATTTCTTTTTCTACCAAATCGCGAACAACTTTAATAATTTCTTTCTGTTCGTCATTATAGGCAAAATCCATATCTGCTAACCAACCTTCCGTTTTTTAAACCATAATTCCAACTAATCAAGTCGTCTTAAGACATAAAAAGAAGAACGCCCTTTGACAACGACATTCCCTTCTTCATCAAAACATTCACATTCTACGACAATCGTCTTGCCGCCGTGATGGACAACTTGGCCGATGCCAATCACATGATGTCCCACTTCTACACGACGAATATAATTCATATTAATTTCCAATGTCGTCACTTGAAAACCCAGCGTTCGGCTGGCAATCCCCATCAGCGTATCGCAAAACGCAGCCAACACGCCGCCGGATGCGATGCCCCGATAATTGCATAAATTAGGCTTAATATCAAAAGACAGCCGAATCCAGCCTTCATCCGCATCTTCTATCTTACAGGGAAGATTTTTAAAATACGGTGTCTTGCTCATAATCCCCTGCTGAATATGCAGGAGCCGCTGCTTCATTATTTCATTCATGAGTCAGGGAACTCCTTTCTTCCCGGCCATCCTTGCCACCTGCAGTATATGGCCCGGTCACAAAAAAAGTACCTTTCCCATGTGCCAAATAGCGATTGTTATTATCATAAAAGTCACACAGTGCTACCATCGTCGTATGACCATTATGAATTACTTTTGCTTCGGCCCGAATCGTCGTATTCGAAAAAGCCGGACGGAGAAAATTCATAGATAAATCCAAAGTCAGCACCGCCTTGCCGCAGACGGCACAGGCCGCTTCCATGGCAGAATCTGACATCGAATACAGCACGCCGCCATACATCGTACCGTTTGGATTATCCCATGAGGTTCCTTTATTTTCAAAAACGAGGATTGTACTTTCTTCATCAGCTTTACATACATGAAAATCCATAAAACTATCAAAGGGATTTTTCTGTATTTCTCTGTCTACAGACTGTACATCCACTTTCATCGACAGTGCTCACTCCTCCAAGCGTCTGAATATAAATACTTTTATATTTTACTATATCGTTTTGAATACGTCAAATAAAATCGCCAACTACCGCATAAAAAAGACCGCTGCATCGCTGCAGCGGTCTCTTCGATATGCCTGACCTGGTTTTTACCCCCACACTCGCCTGCTGGGACGTTCGCTCATAGATGGTCCGCATCCCCCACTATTAGCCCTCTCGCTTTTTGCGGCAGGTCTTACTTCTAGGGCGCACTATGATCAGAGCCGCTTTGGACTCCTTACGTGGATCGCTTGGCCTGCGCCTGGCATCGACTTGCAACCACAGCACATATCTTATTTATTATACGAAACGATGGCGTGTATTGTCAATTTGTTATGGTTTAACGGTATCGTCCCTGCCTAATATATAATGTTTGTTAATGTATTGCGTATGCAGCAGTTTTTCAGCCATGCCGCTCAAAGGCTGTCCTAAAAACTGAGAATACAGCGCTTTTAATCCTTCATTTTCCCAGCTGGAATGCATGTCTCTCGCCGCATCCATTGCATACAGCGTTTCCATACGGGCCCGTTTGGCAGGAATTTCCTGCAGTAACGGTGTGTGCGGCTGGCCGCCGCCGCCAATACAGCCGCCCGGACACGCCATGACTTCGATAAAGGCATATTTTTTCCACGAATGTTTCTCCTTCATCTGGTTAATAAATTTCCGGGCATTGGCCAAACCGCTGATGGCAGCCACATGAATAATGTCATCATTAATAGAAACAGATGCCTCTTTCACGCCTTTCAGGCCGCGAACAGGCACAAAATTTAAGAACTCATCATCAGCAGCCTTGCCTGTTTCCATATAATATAACGTGCGCAGCGATGCTTCCATAACGCCGCCGCTGATATCAAAAATCGCGCCGGCGCCGGAAGATTCACCAAAAATAGAATCATAGGACGCATCTTGCAGGGCAGGAAAATCAATGTTCTTTTCCCGAATCCAATTCGCCAATTCGCGCGTAGTAATGCAATAATCAGTATCCCGCATTTCCGGTGCATCCCAATATTTGCCTGCAGCATTGTATCCAGGACGGGAAACTTCTGCTTTTTTAGACGTACAGGGAACGACACTAACTGTCACAATTTTTTTCGCATCTATATTCATTTTCTTGGCAAAATAGGTTTTAATGACGGCATTTAACATACTGCCCGAACTTTTGGCTGTCACTAAATGCGAAATTAATTCTGGGAAGAAAATTTCCGTAAATTCAACCCAAGACGGACAGGAGCTTGTAAACTGGGGCAGCAGTTCCTTATGGTTTTTCATGCACTGCTGCAGTTCTGCCGCTGTTTCCATGACCATCAAATCCGCGCCAAATCCGGCATCAAACACGTAGTCACCGCCCAATGCCCGCAGAGTTGCTATCAGTTTCCCCTGTACATCCGTTCCATACGGCATGCCGAATTCGTCCCCCAACGCCGTTTGTACAGCCGGAGAAGTTTGGAAAACAACAATTTTATCGGGATCGTGAAGTGCTGTTTCGACTTCATTGCGCTGGGAAATGCCGACAATCGCGCCAAACTGGCATACCAGTGAACATTGGCCGCAATGTACGCAAATCGGTACATCCCCCGTACTTTCCAATGAATAATAGCCCGTCATAGACATCACATCGGCACAACGGCGGCGGCATAACGTACAATTTTTGCATTTTTCCGCATCAAAATGAATCGATACATTTTCTTGGTTGTCAACAGCTACCCGTTCTACCGTTTTAAACTGGCTTGTAAAATCGATGTCCCGCTTCAATTCTTCATCGCGATATACAGCGTCGCTGCAGCAAATCGCTACAATATCTACTACATTTTCAGCCGTACAGCCGCGGGATAAATCCATAATCGGCTTGGCCGTTCCTTCCAGCAGCGGCCCCAAGGCAATGGCACCATACATATGCTGCATAATTTTATAGCAGATGTTGCCGGATTCCAAATTTGGGAAAACCAATACATTGGCTTGTCCTGCTACGGAAGAGCTCGGTGCCTTATACCGTCCTACGCGCGGAATCAGCGCCGCATCCGCCTGCAGCTCGCCATCAAATTCAAAATCAACGTTGCGGTCCCGCAGCAATTTGGCAGCCTCCCGTACCCGGTCTACTTCTTCACCGGCACCGCTGCCTAACGTAGAATACGAAAGAAGGGCCGCTTTGGGGTCTAAAATCTGCACGGTACGGCGGGCACGCTGCACGCAGTTCACTGCAATATCAGCCAGTTGGTGTGCATCTGGTTCAATAACAACGCTGGCATCTCCCAAAACTAAAATGCCGTCATCGCCAAACTGGGGCTTATCCGTAATCATGATAAAAGAGCTGCTGACAGTAGAAACACCAGGATGCATGCCGACAATCTGCAGCGCCGCCCGAATCAAATCAGCAGACGGCACCGTCGCTCCGGCTACCATGCCATCTACAATATCAAATGCCACCAGACAGGCACCAAAAGAAATCTTATCATGGCGGATGATTTCTTTGGCATGCTGTACGGTCATATGCACTTTTTGCCGTCTTTTCGCATAATACTGGGCAAATTCATCCAGCATCGGATAGGTTTCCGGATCAATGATTTCTACACCGTCCAAATCAATTTGATACTTAGCCGCTACTTCCATCAATTTTTGCGGTCTTCCTACCAGTACAGTCTTACAAAATCCTTCTGTTTCAATCTGTTCCACGGCCTGCAGAATCCGCCGGCTATCTGATTCCGGCAAAACAATTTTTTTCATGTTTTTGGCAACACGCCGTTTTAGATTGTTCATAAATCGTGACATACGTTTCCCTTCCTTCTTTTCTATAAAACAATGCGCACTATGCCAACCGAATAGCCATCCATCGTCCGAATAGATAAAAACGCCGGGATATGCTCATATCACCGGCATTTTTATCTGTTTGGTCCTTTGTTTGGTCCTTATGGTTTGGTCCTGAATATAGAATATCGTATGTACCGCTATTTCACAATCAAAACCGTGCCAACAGGTCTATTTCCATTCCCAACAGCAAAAACGCATCCTAAAAGCCGGTCCTATGTCAAATTTTTGTACAGAGTATATAAAGATTTCTATCGCTTTCGTACTGTAAACAGGCAATTTTTTTGTTTCATGCAACGCATCACTGTCAAATTCCTGATGCGGTATTTCGCCGTCAGCCTGCCACTTTTTTACCTGCAGAATACACTGCCAAACTCGGCACATATCCTGTTATATATCGTTTTTAATGCCCATCGGCATCCGTCTCGCATGGGTGAGTACCCTTTCTTACATAGAGACTTTCCTGATGATTTCTCCAGGTATTTCCAATGAAAAATACTTCAGTTCAACTTGTTCTATGTATATACTAGCACCAAATGCTTTGTTTTCCAATATCTCTCACGCTGTTTTGTAACATTTTTCACATACTATGCAAAAAAAGAACTGCTTTCACAGTTCTATGTATTCTCGTAATTTATTCATATATACCCGTCCTACTGGCAGTTCTACATCATCTTCTCCTCGCAGTTTCAATATAATACCTCTTTTAAACCACGTCTTGATTTCTTTTATCTCATCTACATTGACAATATAGCCGCGATGGCACCGAAAAAACAGCTGGGACGGCAAATGAGATTCCAAGTCCCGCAGCGTCATGCGCGTAGCGTGACATTCGCCGTTTTTCATATGAATCAGGACCTGGCGGTTTTGTCCGCAGACGTAGCGAATGTCCTTCCAATCAATGACAGCCATAGCATCCCCTTTGTCCACTGCCAGTTTTGCAGGTATTTCATGGCTGTTCTCCTGCGGTTTTGTCTGTCTGTCTGCCGGAACCATATGGCTTAATCGCTCCAATACTTGTTTTAATTTACGCGTACTGATAGGTTTTAATACATAATCGACTGCATTGACTTGAAACGCATGCAAGGCAAATTGTTGATATGCCGTAAGAAATACGATGGCCGGTGCTTCTTTCACTTTTGCCAGCGTATTAGCTACATCCATGCCGTTAATTCCCGGTAATTCTATATCCAAAAACACAATATCCGGCTTATACGAAATAATCGAGGCTAATGCCGATTCTCCATCTTCG
The DNA here is from genome assembly GCA_963655305.1 of bacterium. Taxonomy (GTDB): domain Bacteria; phylum Bacillota; class Negativicutes; order Veillonellales; family Megasphaeraceae; genus Megasphaera. Next base: position 52,203 of record CAVKEA010000001.1, on the reverse strand, counting down.
CAGATATCCAGTACGTGTATTTCCGAATCGAGCTGCTCTATCATCATTTTTAATTCTTGGGCCACAGCCCTTTCATCTTCTACAATTAATAAACTGGCTTTCATCTCTTTCGTCCTTTCTTTCACGGATTCTCTTATCGTATTGTACTACATTTTTATATAAAGTTGTATGTCTGCTTACTGACTGTACCGCTTGATGCGTATACGAAAAAACTGCCCGCCTACGATAGGCAAAGCAGTTTTTTCGGTAAGGTTTTTACGTATGTAAGCTTGATAAAGGAGAGTGTATATATCTATTACAGTTTCATTGTCTTTGTTTCAGCAAAACGCTGATGCCAGGACAATGCTTCTGCTAAGATATGCGGAGTGTTTGCATGATTCGTAGCTTCTACAGCACGTTTATAGTAGTCGAGCAGCATCGGTTTATAGTCTGGATGCGCACAATTTTCAATAATCTTCAACGCTCTTTCTTTCGGGCTCAAACCGCGAACATCTGCTAAACCTTGTTCTGTAACAAAAACATCTACATCATGTTCTGTATGGTCAATGTGCGAGCACATCGGTACAATCGAAGAAATAGCACCGTCTTTAGCTGTGGATTTGGTGAAGAAGAACGTCAAGTATGCGTTGCGGGCAAAATCACCGGAACCGCCGATACCGTTCATAATCTTAGTACCCAATACGTGCGTGGAGTTGACATTGCCATAAATATCAAATTCAATGGCTGTATTCATCGCAATAACCCCTAAACGGCGGATAACTTCCGGGTTGTTGGAAATTTCCAACGGACGCAGTATAATTTTTTTACGATATTCTTCAATGTTATCATAAAAACGCTGCAGTCCTTCTTTAGACAAGGTCATCGAAGTACCGGAAGCAAAGTTTAATTTGCCGGCATCAAACAAGTCAAAAATGCCTTCTTGAATTACTTCGGTATATACTGTCATATCTTTAAAATCAGAATGGCACAAGCCTTGAATAACCGCATTGGCTACAGAGCCGACGCCGGACTGGAGCGGCAGCAGATTTTTCGGCATGCGGCCAGCTTTTACTTCTGCATGCAGGAAATCAATCATATGCGCACTCATGGCTTTAAATTCATCGTCGACATCTGCCAATTTTGCCGGTTTATCCGGAATATTGCAGGGAACGATAGCAATAATTTTCTTGGGGTCACAGGGAATATACGGCACGCCAATACGGTCATCCGGTTTGACAATATTGATTACATCGCGATTGGGAACCGGTTTGACATCATAAATATCATGGAATCCTTCCCATGCCGTCGGCTGGGTCGTATTGATTTCTACGATAACTGCATCGGCACAATCTGTATATACCGTAGAGTTGCCTACTGATGCTGTTGGAATCAAATTGCCTTCTTCTGTAATAGCGCAGGCTTCGATAATCGCTACATTGATTTTTTCGTTGAGAAAATCAGAGCGGACCATCTGAGCCATATGGCTTAAATGCAAATCAGCATAGCGTACTTCGCCGGCATTAATCTGTTTGCGCAGCGTACTATTGGTCTGATACGGCATACGCTGATCGATACCTTCAGCTTCTGCCAAGACACCGTCCAATTCAGGACCTACTGAAGCGCCTGTCCACAAATTAATCTTGAAATGTTCTTTGCGAATGCGTTCAGCTAATGCCATCGGAACCGCTTTCGGATATCCTGCTGATGTAAAACCGCTGGTACCAATAGTCATGCCCGGTTTAATCATAGCAGCCGCTTTTTCCGGCGTAGTTACCAAATTCCACAGTGCTTTATCGGCAATTCGTTCTGTAATATTCATACTATACTCTCATCCTTTCTTTTCTTCACACCTGCAACGATATGAAATATAAATACTGTATTGTTTTAACTTATTTTGAATACAACGCATCAGGAACCGGACCCGTAAACGGATATTTCCGGGCAAGTTCTGCATTTTTAGCAACGACTTGGGCATTGAACTGCTGCAGTTCTTCTGGTACTAACGGCAGTGTATCTGCCTGCGCCTGTGTGGTTACGGCAGCACCATGTTCGACATAACGGCCTTCCGGAATGTGTACGCCGACTACCTGAGCACCGTGGCCGATATATACGTTGGGTTCTACGACGCTGTCGATAACAACGGAGTTAAAGCCAACAAATGTATCGCCTTTAATACAACAGGGACCATGAATAACGGCACAATGGCCGCAGGATACGCGGGGGCCGATATAAATGGCATATTCTTTTTCTTCCATTTTTTTAGTTTGCCCCATTAATCCGTGAAGTACTGCCGCATCCTGTACATTGCTGTCTTCACCGACGAAAATAGGCATGCCTTCATCGCCGCGGATAGAGGCACCGGGACTGACCAACACACCGTCCGAAATGACGACAGCTCCTATCACAGCTGCTGATTCAAACACATATGCCTTATCGGAGATAATCGGCTGCCTTTCCTGGTCTGACCAGTATGTTTTGGGTGAATTCGTTATCATATACACGTCCTCCTTTTAGCTGCTAGATGAGGCCCAGCCAGCTCCAATACGTGAAAATAAACACTAATAAAACGCCTAAAGAAATAATAGTAAACGGAATCCCTATCTTCGCCATGTCGCCTACTTCAAAAGACTGGGTCGCATACGGAATCATTGCCTGCGGCGAATGAACCGGTAAAATAAACGAGAAGTATACCGTCATCGTAGCAATAAACGACATGCCCCACATCGGCAGATCTGGCTCGTTCAGACTGAGCAGGAATCCAATAACAGTCGGTACCAATGCAGCTGCCGAAGAGGTCGTACTGGCAAATGCAAAACGAATAATCAGCAAGGCTACCATAATCGCCAGCATCATCATAGACGGCGGCAATACTTCCAAGTGCAGACTGCCCAAGGACACATCAGCCAGCCATAAAGCCGCGCCGGTTTGCAGCAGTACGTTGCCCAGCGATATGCCTGCGCCAAAGAGCAGAATCGTGCTCCAATCGACAAGAGCTGCTAAGTCTTTCCAATTTGCAATGCCAATAATTGGCGACAGCATAGCCATTACCGATAAAATAGAAACCGTATTGGCATCGATATGATGAATCCCCTGCGTCATCCAAAACAAGATTGTAACGCCAAAGATAACAGCTATTTTCTTTTCTTTTTTGCTCATCGGGCCCAGTTCTGCCAACTTAGTTTGAATAAATTCATTGCCGCCAGGAGCTTCTTTAAATTCAAAGGTATTCAGTTTGGTAACAAGGAAATAGAAAATAATCAATAAAATAACACTATACGGTGCAGCATACGTAAACCATTCCATCCAGGAAATATCATGACCTAAGCGGCTGGCAATAAAAGAAACAGCCACCGGATTCGGCGCCCCGGATGTGAGAAGCAGCATACCCGATACCGAAGAGGTAATCGCAACCGTTACCAACAGCATGCGGCCGAACTTGCTTTTTAAATCCAGTCCCAGTGCTTCTACCAAGCCGACAGCAATCGGTGTAATCGTAGCGGACCGGGCGGTCATCGAAGGAATAACAAAACAGAGCAGCGCCATGAGTACAATAATGCCGGCAAAAATATTTTTTACTTTCGTGCCAAATACTTTTAAAACCTGATAGGCAATGCGCCGTTCCAATCCCGTATGAATAATACCGGCTGCCATAAACAGCCCGGCTGCTACCAGCACCCAGCCGCCGTTTATAAAACCGCTCAGTGCCAGCGGAATCGCTTTGCTCGTTCCCAGTAAAGGCCCTTCAACCCCTTGTGCCGGTGAAAAGCCCAAAAACAGCGTGAGGAACGCAATAATACCGACTGCGCTGACAGGATACGATACAGCCTGCGTTACCCACATCATGACAGCAAACACTAATACGCCGAGAGTCGCCTTACCTGCGGACGACAGGCCCGGCAAATCAGGCATAAAAAAAATCGCTGCCATCAATACAATTGCAATGATAATAATTGCAATCTTCTTCACACTCATCATCTTGTACCTCCTTTTTTCTATTACGCCGTGTGTACCATGACACCACTATAACAGGCCGGATTCGTACAGCTCAACGAAAATCGGACTAACGACAAATTTTCACATACAACCATCATATTTAATGCAAAAAAAATCAGCCGTATTTTACAAAACGACGTATACAGCGGGTTAATCGATTTTTTATATTTGTTTTAATATTCACATAGTCACAACAAAAAATCCCTTTTTGCAGGAACCTGGTTCCATACAAAAAGGGATTCAAAAACGATTTTTCTATTATTTCTATTATTAAAATTCTACATGCGACCGCAAGTTCGCAACATAGGCTCTGCCTACGGGAATTTCCATCGGCTTGGTGCCTTTTAATATCAGCAAATACCGCTGCTTAAACCATGTCGTAATCTGTTTGATTTCATCTACGTTGACAATATAATTTCTATGACATCGGAAAAACTTCTGCTTGGAAAGATGATCTTCAAATTCATGCAGCGTCATTCGTACTTTGCTGACTTGTTCATCTTTAGTCATAATATACACCTGTCTGTTTTTGCCGTAAATCAAGCGAATATCACTGCAGTCTACGATATCCATACGGTCGCCGCGGTCTACCGTAATTTTACGCATGCACGTTTCGGCCTCTGATTTGATTTCTCCCTGATTTTGCTGGGCCATCCGCGCCTTGATTTTGCCAAATACCCGGGCAAGGCTGCGTTTGTCTACCGGTTTCAAAATATAGTCCAGGGCATTGACAGAAAAAGCCTGTACAGCAAAATCCATATACGCCGTAACAAAAACAATCAAGGGCATTTTCCCCATCTGCATCAATGTCTGTGCAATTTCCAAGCCGCCCATTCCGGGCAAATCAATATCCAGCAATACGGCATCAGGCTGAATAGACTGAATCATCTTAATTGCTGTTTCACCGTCGTAATATACACCGCAAACCTCAATATCAGGACACAGATCGCACGTCATCTGCTTTATATCCTCGGCCGTTGCCATTTCATCTTCTACAATCACAATTCGAATCATAGGACACTCACCTTCATTTCCATACCACACCATGCTGAATCTCACGCAGGACCCACTAAAGAGCAACACTTGTTACTCATTTCACATGTTCTAAGTCACGACGCCCTTATCGCTTGCTGCACATTATCGCCAAGGAATGCAAATCTCAATCGTTGTCCCCTTTCCTTCCTGACTTTTTACGCAAAACGTACCTTTTTTGCCGTATAAATTGTAAAGACGGTCGTGAATATTTTTTAATCCGATACCTGTACTTTCCGTCAGGCCGTACAAATCCGGATTAGAATCCAATTGATTAAGCCGCTGTATCATTTGTTCATTCATGCCGACCCCATCATCCTGCACTGTCAAATGCAGCATATTTTCTTTTTTTTCGGCAATAATCTCAATGATGCCGCCGCGTTTTCGTTTGAAGATGCCATGCTTAATCGCATTTTCAACCAAAATTTGAATAATAAAATAGGGTACTTTCTGATGCAGGGCTGCCGGCTCGATTCGTTCGACTACATTGAGCCGGTCGCCATATCTGGCTTTTTCCAAGCGAATATACGTATCTACCGCTTCCAATTCATCAGCCAGCAGTACGACTTCTTCACTCGTACGCAGCCGGCCGCGCAGGAAGCTGGACAAATCGCAAATTAAATCTTTCGCACCTTCCGGATTGATACCTACAATCGCTTTAATATTGCTCAGCATATTAAACAAGAAATGCGGACGAATTTGAGATTTTAAAACGTTCAATTCTGCTTGAGAAAGCAATATCGTTTTCTTATCCAATTCAACTTGATACAATTCCAAGCTCAAAAAATCTGCCAGTCCCCGCAGCCATTTTATTTCATACGGCAGAAAATGACGCAATCCCGGCCGGGATAATAAAATAGTAGCTACGGTATTGCCGCCTACAATCAAAGGAAGCGAAATCATATTTTTTCTGTCCTTTTTATTGTACTGCGCGTACTCCGCCCATACGCCATCCGGCGTCGTAATAGCAACGTAATCAACAGTCAGCGCAGAAAACATCGTTTTCGCAATTTGCTGGGCCGATTCTTTCGTAAATCCTTTGTAGCGGAATACACCGCGGGTTTTTAAAATAATTTCTACGACTTTGCGCGCAGCCTGCGCCTTGATATTATCTTCGTCTTTATACACACCATGAATAATATACACAGATAATAAAACGCCCAGGCAGGTAGACGCTGCCGACGGCAGGGCCAGCATGCGTTCCAGTTGAAATACGCCGTCCGACGCAGCCTGCCAAAAGACAGCAGTTTTTAAAATAAATTCAGAAGCAATGGCCACTGCAAAAGCAATGGGCAGTGTAATGCGCCTGGCTTCTACGACACGGCTGATATAGCCTGCCACGCCGCCAATAATCACATTGGCGGCCATAGCAGCCAAAATGACATCCAAACTGCTGACAGGAATAAAAAGGCGCGGCATCATGCCAATAAATCCGGCACCCAAGCCGACAATCGGCCCGCCAAACAGCCCGCCGATAATCGTGCCGATAAGCCGTGCATGCGCCATGGCATCCTGGGAAAAGGGAACATTTAAATAATTGCCGACAGCAGACAATATACCAAAGACAAACACCAAAATGCATTTATCTTTATTGGAATAATCGGACTGATTAATAGCACGGCGAAATGGTTTACATTGCGTAATAATGTATACAGCAACGGCAACTACGGATATATTTTTGATGATTTCAACTAACAATAGTCCCATTTCTCTCACCTATCTTTTATGCAGTCTTTTTTTATGTGAATTTATGCACAATCTCTTGTACGTTTTTATTGATTCGTTCTAAGAATATAGTTCTATACCTTATAGTATTATACTCTTTTCCTCCTTGAGAAAAAAAGTGTTTTTCCCCAATTAATTCTATCATTTGAAATAAATGATAGATGCGTTCTTCATAACTAACGTATTCTACGGCTGTTTTCAGTACGCATTCCCAATCATCTTCTGAATATAAAAAAATATAACACCATTGGTAAATAAACTGATCTTCCGTCAAATGCAGCTTTTGCCAGCAGGGTGCTCCCTGCTTCAATACACCTAATAATATACAGGACAAATATAATTTAATAATTAAATGCACATATAACCTGCTTTTTCCGGCAGCAAAAATATTGTATCTGCTATTTTTGCTGATATAATTATGTTCTATAAACAGCAATGCCGCGCTTTTTTCAACACAGGAAATACACTGATTAAAAAAAAATGCAGTTTGGGCATCTTTATTTTTTTTAGTGTTTTTTCTTCGGCATGCCTCAAAAAATTGTTTGATTTCCTTTTCTAACGCAACCCCGTGTAACGAATCTCGTATATCCATTGTTTTTTCCTCCATTGGTACAAAAAAGGTGCCTGCCAACGGTTCATTCCGGAAGCAAAGCACCTTTTCCTGGGAAACATACCAATTACTACTGAGATCGAACTATACTATGCAATTAATATAAGCTCTTATAGATGCCATATACTTTGTCATAATCCAATTTAACAAAGTTATGAGCCATTAAGCGGCCTTGATTCTGCATAACAGATTCAGCAAATTCAGCAAGTTCTTCTTCTTTTACGCCATATTCATGCAATGCTTTCTTCGGCAAAATAACGTTCAACAATTTTTCCAGTTCAGCATATACATTTTCCGGATCGCAGCCTAAGATATCAGCAATGAAGCGGTTCATCTTAGCGATTTCGCCATCCGATTTAATGGACATGTAGCAGTTCATAACGCCTGTAAACATTGCATAGTTGGATTCACCATGAGGAACATGGTATTTAGCACCCAACGGATAGCTCATCGCATGAACAGCTGCGCATCCAGGAACGCTGAATGCGATACCTGCCCAGTTGCTGGCAAGCAGGAAGTCCTTCATGAGAGGAATACGGGCATCCGGACCTTCGTCGCGAATCTTCAAATAGCCGCGAAGAATCAATTCAATAGCATTATAGCTGAATACGCGGAAGCTTGCGCTGGAATCAGGAGATAATGCCGATTCTACGGCATGAACCAACGCGTCGATAGAGCTGGTAGCAAATACTTTAAACGGCAGTGTGCGGAGAAGCTGCGTGATTAACACGGCTTTGTCGGCATACATAGCATCGTTGGCAATACCTTTTTTCGTGTCACGGCTGATAAGAGCCATAACGGAAACGTTGGTTACTTCGCTGCCAGTACCGCATGTCGTCGGAATCAAGATAAGTTCTTTGTCTTTTTCGACAGGTACTTTGCCGTCAAACAAATCCAAAATCGGGCTGACGTGTTTCAAAATAAAGAGTTTGCACAAATCCATGACTGTGCCGCCGCCAATACCGATGATACGTTTTACATCTTTCGGCATATCTTTGTAAATAGCTTCAGCCATTTCGTCAGAGGGTTCGCCCATACCGTATTTTTCCTGGAAAATAACAGCACACTGCAAATCCAAGTCCCCAAAATTGGGTTCATAAATATATTGGTTGGTAATAATCAAATCACCTTTGCCAATTTTTAAATCTTCAACAAAATCCTTACAAGTATCATAGGTATACAATGTAGGTTTTAATTGTAATTCTATCATGGTAGCACTTCCCTTTCTATCACCGCTTTACGCAGCGCATTGTGGGCGATACGCAGCATAAAGCAGCGACATGTATTGACATTATCTAGTGGGATTTACCAAATTAGTCCCAAAGTTCTTTCGTTGTAGGAACTTTTGCATCTTTAATGATGTAAGCGATACGAGAAATGTTGAGGAAATGTTTGTATGTAATGTTTTCGGACATGCTGTTGCCGCCCCATGTGCCGCAGCCCAAGGTTGTTGTCGGGTTCAAGCCATTGGTATAGCTGCCGCCTGCTGTAGAGGAGCAAGGCTGGTTAACAGTAACACGGCTAACCGGCAGTTCGCAGCCAGCTGCTTCGATGTGTTTATCATTGTGGGAATGAATGGATGCTGTGTGGCCGGCACCTTTGAAGAGGTAGTTGTCTTTTGCCATCTGGATAGCATCTTCAAATGTATGATATTTAACGCATACGAGAACCGGGCAAAGTTTTTCGTCGCAGAGTTGTTCTTCTGCACCGTGTTTTTCCAATTCGATGAGGAATACTTTCGTATCTTCCGGAATTGTAATACCAGCAGCTTTTGCAATTTCAAGCGGGCTCTTGCCAACGAGGTCTTTGTTCATTTTGCCGCCCGGGAAGATGGTGTCACGCATCAAATCACGAGTTTTAGCATCGCTTACAACATATGCGCCGTCCAGTTTGAATTCGTTGATGATAGCGTCATATTTATCGTTCGGGATGAATACGCACTGTTCACCGGAGCAGATGATGCCGTTATCAAATTTACGGCCGTTGATAATCATCGGAACTGCTTCCGTAATATCTACGTCGCGGTCGATAATAACCTGAGTATTGCCAGCGCCAACGCCGAGAGACGGTTTGCCGCTGCTGTAAGCTGCTTTAACCATGCCAGGGCCGCCTGTAGCTACGACAACATCGCAGGCTTTCATCAAATCTGCAGAAGCCTGTACGCTTGCTTCCGGAATAATCTGAACGAGGTTTTTCGGAGCACCGATTTTGTCTAATGCTTCGTTAATCATTTCAACGGTTTTTACGCTGCATTTAACGGATGCCGGATGCGGGGAAATGATGATAGCGTTACGGCCTTTCAAAGCGGACATGCTGTTCATCATCGGAGTAACAACCGGGTTGGTGCAAGGCTGAATAGCGCCGACAACACCGACTGGTTTAGCCATGTATACTAAGCCGCGTTCCGGATTCTTTTTGATGATATCTACGCTCTTTTTGTTTTTGAGGTAGTTCCAAATCATACCGGATTTGCCTTTACATTTAGCAATTTTATCAGCAGCTACGCCCATGCCTGTTTCTTCAGCAGCCATTGGCCCAAGTAATTCTGCGTTTTCGTAAACAACACGACCAATTACTTTTACGACAGCATCTACTTGTTCCTGTGTATACGTTTCGAATTCCTTCTGCGCTGCGCGAGCTCTTGCCATGTACTCATCCATATTAATTGCCATAATTACAACATCCTTTCTTTTCTTCCATATAATAAATTGTCATTGCATGTATCTGTCTCATGCCTTATGACTGTATTGTATGATATCGTGTACTTTTTCACAAGAGAAGTCTTCCCAAAAGCACAAAACCAGGGACGAACAGCAAAAAGGATTGTATGAAATTTTTATGGTTTGTTATGTACAACATGACAAAAAGGGATATCACAGGAAGTATTTCGTCAGTATGCCCCATTCTTTTTTCAAAATTTTACGTTTGATGCTGCAAGTGAAAAGAAAACACTTTCGTTTTATAATCGTAATGCTGTGAAAGACAGCAAAAAAAAGGACGTATCGCTTTGTGCGACAGTCCCTTTTCGTTTATTTTATATGTCTGTTTATTGTTAAAATTTATAGCCCATACCTACTTGCCAGCCTTTGACATTATCGTCGTAGTTATCGACATCTACTTTGCTGTCACGGTATTTGATATGCGCATCCCAGTTGCTTGTAATGTCATATCCCAACCCAATTTCATACGTGTTGACATCATCACCGACACCTACGGAAGCAAACCCCTGCAGTTTATCTGTCAACGGAAGCTGGCCTTTCAGCCCTACTTGATATCCATAACTTTTCTTGGTATTGTATGTATCTGTTTTCACATATGAACCGCCGCCATAGGCAGACAGATACGGTGTAAAGTGATAGTTGCCAAGTACGTAATGTTCATTGACTTTGGCCCAATCACTTTTCGTGTAATTATTAACATACTGGATGTCCCATTTATCCGTCAGGGAGTACGTAACGTCACCGCCGGTAAAACGGCTGGATGCGTCATGGCTTCCTTCTTTTTGTGAAAAGCCGTAATTGACATTGGCTTTGAAATCGCCTTGCTGTGGATTTTTCAAGGGGGCTGCCAAGGAAACAGCACTAACAGAAACTAAAGCAGCCAATACGCTGGCTAATACTATTTTCTTCATAGAGAACACCTCCATCATTCACACAATAACACTATATTAGTATATTATATCATATTTCTCATGGAAAATAAAATCACGGCTCTTTGGCATATTTTGCCAATAACTCTTCGCCCGCTTCAATGACCTGGCTCATGGGAATTACTGAAATGCCTTTATATTTTCCTTCTTTGATGATTTTTTTCATGCTCTTGCCGATTTCATATTGATTCGTAGATTCCAAAACAATCGCTTTATCCGTATACGGGCCATAAAATTTGGGATTGCTGGGACCATATAAGGCAACAAGCGGCACATGCTGGCTCACGGCAATGTGCATCGGACCGCTGTCGTTGGTAATAAAAAGAGAGCACCGCCGAATGGAGGACGCCAATTCGCCAATGGAAAATTTGCCGGTCCCAATTAAGGGCTTGTGCTTCATAAAGGACACCGCTTCCTGTACCATGGACGTATCCATGGAGCCGCCAAAAAAGACGCAGCGGCAGCCTTTTTCAGCAAAATAATCGGCGACGGCGGCAAAGCGCTTGGGCGGCCACCGTTTTTGCGGTACAGCGCTGCCTATATTAAACCCAATCACGGTATCATGGGGCCCGACCCCTGCCTGCGTATAAAACGCAGCCGCTTTGTCATCCCATGCCGGGCAGGTAAACAACTCCAGTCCATCTGTGCGGTAGTCATCAATGCCCAGCTGTTCCAATACGTTGATGTACATATCGGCAGCATGCAGATGCAGCCGGTCCAAGCGGGTATATCTGTCCATAAAAGGACGCGCCAAAAAATGACTCATGCCCATAAATTCTTTGGCATGAATGACCGTCGCCAAAAAAGAGGTCCGTTCGTTGGGATGAAGATTAATCAATACGTCGTAATGATTCTGGTGTAATTTCCGGCCAATACGCCACAACGCGCCGATAGAATTATCTTTTCCTTTTTTGTCTACGGTGACGAGATGGTCAATATGCGGATTATAGCGGACCACATCGGCTACTTTTTCATCGACAACCAGCGTAATTTCCGATCCCTGCGCATGACGCCGCAGCACCTGCAAAAAAGGCGTTATCAAGACCAAATCTCCCAAATGCATGAGAAACGTCACTATAATTTTCTTATGTCGTAAATTAATCATCTCTCTCCACCTTCTTCCATACAGCCGTATACACCTGCCAAAGTTTGTCCACTGTAATTTGAGCCATGCACTGCGGGTCGTCAATCAGCGGCTGTGCCGGCGTCGCTTTGGAGGTCGGCGAAATAATCATATGAATATACGTACTGTCTGCACCGCCATATGGGCCGGTTCTATCCGGGCAGGTCGGCCCAAACAAGGCAATTAATTCTTTTTTTAAGGCATTGGCAATATGCAGGGGACCTGTATCTGCACTGATATACAGCCGAGCATCGGCAATAGCTGCCATCAGTTCTCTAAGACTTGTCCTGCCTGTATAGTCAAAGACATGAGGAGATGACACGCCTGCCGTAATTGCCTGCCCTTTGGCTGCGTCGTCCCGGCTTCCCAACAGCAATACATTCATGCCCGTATCTGTGACACGCTGAATAAACGCCTGCCAATACGCCAGCGGCCATTCTTTCACAGCCCAGCGCGCACCCGGTACAATGGCAATATAGTCCCCCTGCATCCCGTCAGACTGCAAACGCTGTTTCATGGCTGACCGTACAGTTGAAATATCCGGCAGGGGAAATTCAATTGCATCGACTTTGCCGCCTAAGACGCGAACTGTATCCAAATACCGTTCAATCACATGGTCATATTGATGGCTGCCCTTCAATCCCTTGCTGACCAAAAAGCTTCCTTCGCGCATTTCCCAATAGCCGTATTTTTCCTTGGCTCCGCTGTTCCAAGCGACGATAGCACTTTTAGCCAGTCCCTGCAAATCAAAGGATACGTCAAAATGATAGGCATGCAGCGTGCGGCGCAGCTGCCGCCAGTATGACAGGGATTTCAGTCTTTTTTTATCGATATATACCACATCATCAATATACGGTTTTCCCGGCAGCACAGCAGAAAAGTTTTTATGTACCGCCCAAACAATACGCGCTTTGGGACAATTTTCCCGCAGCGCGTATAGTGTCGGCAGAGCATGAAGAACATCGCCAAGAGAACTCATCTTGATGATTAATATGTTTTTGTACTCTTTCACGACTGCTTCCTTTCTTCTATAATATGCCGGACAAACGCATCTAACCGTCCGCCTTGAAAGAGATACCCCTGCATGCCGGCACGCTCGCCGCATTCGACATCACGTGGCATATCTCCAATCATAAACGACTGTGCCGCATCAATATCATAGTCTTTCATCGCCTGCAGCACCATTCCCGGTGCCGGTTTGCGCCAATCGCTCTGTTTATCGTAGGCTTTAAGAGGCGCTCCTTCCAAATACGGGCAGTAATATACGGCCGTAATCACGCCGCCGGCCTTTTGGGCTTCCTGGCACATCCAAGCATGCAGCTTCTGCACATCCGCCTCTGTATAATAACCGCGGGCTACGCCGCTTTGATTGGTCACGACAACAATCGCATAGCCCAGGCGGGTAAGCAGAGCCAAGGCTTCTTTGGCACCGTCTATCCATTCAAAGTCTTCCATACGGCTCAAATACCCTTTATCGACATTCAAAACGCCGTCCCGATCAAAAAAAACGGCCTTTCTCATTCGTAATACCCATTGCTCTTGTCAAGAATACTGCAGTATTCTTTGACAGCTTCATGAAGCAGCGTAAAGCCGCGGTCATAGCCGGCTTCCATCAATTTCGTCGTATCAGCCTGGGTATAGCTTTGATATTTTCCCTTCAAAATATCCGGGAACGGCACATATTCGATATAGCCTTTGCCGCAGTAATCGATGACGCCCTGAACAAATTCGTTAAAGGAATGGCCTACACCGGTGCCGCAGTTGTAAATACCGGATAATTCCGGATGTTCCCAAAAATAGAAAATAACGTTGACAACGTCTTTTACATAGACAAAATCACGAATTTGGCCGCCGTCCGCATAGCCTGCCGTTCCTTTGAAAAGGGTAATTTTTCCCGTTTCCTGCAATTCATGAAATTTCTGATAAATTAAGGATGCCATGCGGTCTTTGTGGTTTTCCTGCGGTCCGAAGACATTGAAATACCGGAACCCGACAATCTGACTTTTGGCTTTGGGCATCATACGGCGCACATAACGGTCAAACTGCAGTTTGGAATAGGCATAGGGATTTAATGCCTGTTCGCAGGCCGGTTCTTCACGGAATCCGTTTTTGCCGCTGCCATACGTGGAAGCAGAAGAAGCATATAAAAACGGAATTTTGCGCTGCATGCAGTACCGCAAGATATTTTTACTGCCTTCGTAGTTGTTTTTCATCATATAGCGGCCGTCATAATTCATCGTATCGGAGCAGGCTCCTTCATGAAAGACGACGTCAATATAGCCGCAGTCAAATGTATCGTCAGCCATTTGTTCATCAAAATCTGCATAGTCCATATAGTCATAAAAATCAAGACCCTGCAGATTTCGGCATTTGCGGCCGTCCGTCAAATCATCAATAATGAGGATATCATTGATGCCGCGGTTATTTAATTGTTTTACAATGTTGCTGCCGATAAAACCGGCACCGCCTGTTACTATTTTCATATTTTCCCCTTCTTTGCTAAATCGGCTATTTTCTGTACCAATCCTGTCGTAGAATAGCCTTCTTCAAATGAAATGATTTCGACTCGTTTCACATATTCCCTGCCGATGACTTCTTCCGGCTTGTAATCGCCGCCTTTGACAAGGATATCCGGACGCAGCACACGCAACAGTTCAGCCGGCGTATCTTCTGTAAAAATGACCACTTCATCGACACAGCCCAAAGCACTCAATAATATTGCCCGGTCTTCTTCATGCACCAAAGGCCGCGTTTCACCTTTTAAGCGCCGCACCGAGTCATCTGAATTTAAACCAACGACAAGGTGCTGTCCCAACATGGCCGCCTGCTGCAAGTACAGTACATGGCCGCGGTGCAGTATATCGAAGCATCCATTGGTAAAGACGACGGTTTCGCCTTTTTGCTGCCATTGGCGGATTTTCTGCGCTGTTTCTTCCCAAGTCAGTGCTTTATACGGAGCCCAGCGGCTGGGATGCCATTCCTGCCACAATTTTAACAACTCGCTGCGGTGAATCGGATAGGTTCCGACTTTGGCAACGACAATACCGGCTGCCGCATTGGCAATCTGCAAGCTCGTACGGATAGACAAATGACCGGCAATGGCTGCCAGGAACGCAGCTGCTACAGTATCTCCTGCGCCGGAAACATCAAATACTTCCTGCGCCGTAGCCGGATTGTTCCAAACCTTACCATCTTTGCCAATAACGGTAATGCCCTTTTCAGAACGCGTAACCATCAAATGGGCAAAATCGTACTGCTGATGAAGCGTTTTAGCTGCTTCTACGACAGCAGCACCTTCATTCGGCACCGGCTGTCCCAAGCAGTCTGCCAGTTCTTTCATATTGGGCGTAACAAAATCAGCTCCATTATACTTCGTCCAGTCGCTGCCCTTGGGGTCTACCAACACAGGAATTTCTGCGGCATGTGCTGCTGCAATGACCAAAGCGGCAGCCCGGTCTGTCAAAACGCCCTTTTTGTAATCAGATAAAATAATACCGTCCAGGCCGTGCTGAATTTGTGTATGCAGCCAAGCTGCCAACGCGTCTTCTTCTTCCGTTGTCAGCGGGGTAACTTCTTCAAAGTCAAGACGAACCATTTGCTGCCGTGAGCCTAACACGCGCATTTTGGTCGTCGTAGCATGACCGGGCCGCACAATTAAACCACTATCGTCAATAGCAGACGTATGCAGCAGCTGGCGCAGCAGCCCGGCATTGTCATCGTCGCCAACCAGGCCGGCCGCCATGACATGGCAGTCTAAATTTGCCAAATTAGCTGCCACATTGGCTGCGCCCCCTAATACAGACGATACTCGTTCCACTTTGTTTACTGGGACCGGAGCTTCCGGTGATATGCGTTCCACGCGGCCAAATACATACCGGTCTACCATCATATCGCCGATGACAGCAATGCGCAGCCCCGGCAGCACTGTATTCAAAAACACATCTATATAATTTTCTGTCATTCGTCATTCTCCTATATACAGTTAATCATCCTCTTCATGACGATTTCCCTTTTTATGACCCATTAAATGTTCCAATTCTGCCATGAAGCTGTCCAAATCAGCAAATTGACGATATACAGAAGCAAAGCGAATATAAGCAACTTCATCTACCGATTTCAATTCATTTAAGACGAGTTCCCCTATCTTTTCACTCGTAACTTCCTGTACCAGAGAATTACGAATCGTACGTTCCACTTTTGCCACAATATCATCCAGCTGCTGTCTCGTTACCATCCGTTTGTTGCAGGCCCGCAGCAAGCCGTTAAGTATTTTATTGTGGTCAAATAATTCACGGCTGCCGTCCCGTTTAATCACGACCAGCGGTACTTCTTCCACCATTTCATATGTCGTAAAACGTCGGCCGCAATGCTGACATTCACGGCGGCGACGAATAGCGTTGCCGTCATCTGTCGCCCGTGAATCTGTTACTTTTGTATCTTCACTTTTACAAAAAGGACATCTCATGGGTATTTCCTCCTAAAAGGTAGTATAGGAATTTTTGAAAAAAAGCGGGTCCGCCAGGATCCGCTTTTATATGTACTATCTTATCTCATCCACGTAGGAATTTCTACGCCGCTTGCATCTTTAGAATCGCCAACTTTAGCAGGTCCTGCGTTCTGACCAAATGCAGGAATGGAAGACGGTTCTTTGCCAAAGCCCGTAGCAACCACGGTAATGCGAATAGAATCTTCCATATCCGGATCGATAACGGAACCGAAGATGATATTGGCATCCGGATCGACTGCTTCTGCCACTTTTTCAGCTGCTTCGTTGATTTCATACAAGCTGATATCCGGGCCGCCTGTAACGTTGAGCAAGATGCTCTGTGCGCCGTCGATGCCTGTTTCGAGCAGGGAGCTGTGAATAGCGCCGTCAACAGCTTCTACAGCACGGTTTTCACCAGAACCAACACCGATACCCATAATAGCTTCGCCCTGATCGGACATAATCGTCTTCACATCAGCAAAGTCCAAGTTGATAAGACCTGTTGTCGTAATCAAGTCAGAAATCCCCTGTACGCCCTGACGGAGTACATCGTCGGCAACGAGGAAAGCGTCTTTCAACGGTGTTTTCTTATCAATAATCTGGAGCAGTTTATCATTTGGAATCGTAATAATCGTATCTACTTTTTCTTTTAAGTAATCGGCACCTTTTTCTGCTTGTTCTTTACGGCGTTTGCCTTCAAAGGAGAATGGCTTAGTAACTACAGCTACTGTAAGAGCGCCCATTTCTTTAGCACATTCTGCTACAATAGGAGCTGCGCCTGTGCCCGTGCCGCCGCCCATGCCGGCTGTAACAAATACCATGTCCGCACCCTGCAGGGCTTTGATGATTTCTTCTTTACTTTCTAAAGCAGCTTGTTCGCCAATAGATGGATTAGCGCCGGCCCCAAGGCCGCGTGTCAATTTTTCACCAATTTGGATTTTTACATCTGCTTTGGAAACTTCCAATACCTGATCTTCCGTGTTTACAGAAATGAACTGCACACCCTGCAAACCGCTTTCTATCATACGGTTGACAGCATTGTTACCGCCGCCGCCGACACCAATTACTTTTATATTTGCAAACTCTGCCATTTTCATATTTCCTCCTTCAAAATCGTTAACACTGCTATGCAGATAGGATTCTCTATTATTTTACACTATCTCAGGAAAATTATCTACATATTTTTAAAAATCTTTCCTATACTACAAAACAGACTCGCTTTTGCCAGTCTGCTTTGTGCTTCTATTTGCTTTTTACTAAAGGTGCTTTCACGTCTGTATCAATATACTGAACAGCCAAATGATTGTCCCGTACTTCCTGCAGCATTTCACCCGTAATTTCGGCACGTTCAGCCGGATGGTCGCCTTCGCCTAAATGAATCGGCACGGAATCAGTCGTATACACAATGATATTTTCCGGATTGCCGACATTGATTTCCGCTATGGAATCCCGCAGTTCCGGCGATACGTTGCGCATATAGACCAAGGCCGCGTACAGAGAGCCGTCCGTAATCGTATCTCCCAGCAAAAGCGTATCCATTTTCTTGCCCGTCATAATCGGCACAGACACGCCTTTAATCTGAGGCTGTACATCAATGACGGTACCGCCGGCATCGACATAAGCAAAGCCATACATCGTCGTAATGACAGCGGCAGCTTTTCGTTCTTTCAAGTCAACGTGAATCGTAGCGGGAAATTCCCTCGTTACCGAAACATGTTCAATCCGCAAATCTTTAGACAAACGGTCTTGAATAGTATCCGGCGACAGTTGAATGACATTGACATATCCCGGTACGCCGCTGGCACGGTAGACATCATCAAAGGATAAGTTTTCATTGCCGTCTACAATCAATGCGCCAAAAGGTATCGGCAGCAGCCGCAGCAGCAGCCACAGCAAAAAGACAATAACGACTGCCAAAACAGCCAGCAGACGCCGCTGTCTTTTCTGACGCCGCCGGTGCATTGCTTTTTCTTTTTTGCTTCGCTGTATTTTGTGCCGCATGATACGCCGCCGTCTTTGTTTTTGTTTTTCTTCTCGTTCACGAGGAGACTGCAGCGGATCATTTTCCAGCTGCGGCGGCACAAATACATCACGTGTATGAGGAAGTACAGGCGCAACAGTGCGTTTATGATGTGAAATTGTCCCATTAGCTGCATCATAGTCTGTATATTCGTTCTTCATCATAGATTCCTAACCAGGAATACCGCTGAAAGCGGCCTTCCTTCAAATTTTAAATGGGAAAGTTCGTGCAGCCCAACATGTGTATATCCGTATGCCTGCACGAACCAGCAAGCTGCAACCGCAGCCATACCAAGATGGCTCATCAAGATACGCTGCGTTATGCCGCAATCTGTTTAAAATTTTCCAACAGAAGCTTCCAATAAAATCTTTTCACACAAATCTTCAAAGGAAAGATTCATCGCTCTGGCCGCATCCGGCACCAGGCTCGTTGCAGTCATGCCGGGAACCGTATTGATTTCCAGCACAAAAGGATTGCCTGCTTTGTCCGTCATGACATCGACACGAGCTACGCCGCTGCAGTGGCACAGATGAAATACTTGCAATGCCAAATCCTGCATTTTTTTAGTCAGCTCTGCCGAAATCGGTGCGGGACAGAGATGCTGCGTCACACCTGGCGTATATTTGGAATAATAGTCATATTTGCCGGTACTTGGCACAATCTTGATAACAGGAAATGCCAAATCATCCATAACAGCGACGGTAAATTCTTCCCCATCCAAAAAGGCTTCCGCGATAATGGAGCGGCTGTATTTAAATGCTTCTTCTAAAGCCGGCTGAATTTCCGCTGCGGCATGCACAATGACCGTGCCGATACTGGACCCCTGGCCGGCTGATTTGATGACAACAGGAAAAGAAAAACGCTGGCAAATATCGTGTTCAATATCTGCAAAAGGTTCATTGGAAAAATAGTAGGCAAACGGTGCCGTCGCAATACCGGCTCCTTTGAAAGCGCATTTGCTCATGACTTTGTTCATACCGACAGCACTGGCCATTACGCCTGGTCCGGTATACGGAATACCCATCATTTCACACAAGCCCTGCAGTACGCCGTCTTCGCCGTAGCGGCCGTGAAGTGCGTTAAACACGACATCTATCTGCTTTTCTTTCAGCTGGTCTGCCAGCATGTTCGGTACCAGTTCAATCGTTTCCGTCTGGTATCCTTTGTGGTTCAATGCCTCTGCAATCGCAGCGCCGGTCCGTCTGGACACAGCTGCTTCCGTAGAAGGCCCTCCTACTACAACAGCAATTTTCTTTTCTTTCATCGATTCGTTCATGCTAATTTCCTTCCTTTGCTTCGGCCAAGTACTGTTCACCGACTTTATAAATATCGCCGGCGCCCATCGTAATTACCAAATCAAACGGCCGTGCATTTTCTTTGAGATATGCTACTAAATCTTCCTTATGGGGAATATAGGTAACGTCCTGCCCTGTTTGTTCTGCCACTTTATCTGCAATGAGTTTGCCCGATACACCGGGGATAGGATCTTCTCCAGCACTGTACACATCCGTGACAATCAACTTGTCTGCTTTAGCAAATGCCGTACCGTATTGGTTAAGCAGCAATTTGGTCCGCGTGTACCGATGCGGCTGAAATAAACATACCACGCGGTGGGTTCCCATATCGCGCGCTGCGGTCAGCGTCGCATTGATTTCCGTCGGATGATGTGCGTAATCATCGACTACCCATACATCACCGACAAATCCTTTGGTCTGAAAACGCCGTTTGGCTCCATGGAAATGAGATAAAGCCTGCGCAATATCTGCAAATTCCAAACCGCAAAGACGCGCTGCCGCAATCGTTGCCAAAGCATTCAGCGCATTATGACGGCCGGGAACACGCAAGACGATTTCGCCAAGCCGCTGCCCTTGATAGAATACATCAAAATGAAGTTTTCCCTGTACATAGTGCAAATTCGCAGCCTGATAATCCGCTTTCTGTTCAATGCCGTACGATACGTAGTGGCGCTGCAGCGACGGTGCCAAGGCACGAATTTTATCATTTTCAAAACAAAGAACTGCTGTGCCTTCGCGGACATCCAGTTTCTGAATGAATTCTTTAAATGCTTCAATGACATTGGCCAATGAGCCATAATGGTCCATATGATCTGCATCGATATTGGTTACGACAGCAATATACGGATTTTGTTTGAGAAACGTGCCGTCGCTTTCATCGGCTTCTGCAATAACATATTTTCCTTTGCCCAAAATGGAATTGCTGTGCAGATAATCAACTTCGCCGCCGATAACCAGCGTCGGGTCTGTGCCGCATTCTTCAAACACTTGCCCCAGCATGGAAGATGTCGTCGTTTTGCCGTGCGCGCCGGCTACCGAAATACCTTTGCCCCAGCTCATGATGTGCACCAACGCGTCGGAGCGATGAATGACCGGAATATGTCTGCGGTGTGCTTCCACTACTTCCGGATTGGTGTCCCGAATAGCCGAAGAAACGACGACTACTTGAGCATCCTGCAGGTTTTCTACGCATTGTCCAATACAAATGCGCGCCCCTTTTTTTACAAACCGGTCCGTAATCGCGGACTGCTTAATATCGGAACCGGAAACATGGTATCCTTTTTCTATGAAAATATTGGCAATGGCCCGCATGCCTGCGCCGGCTATGCCTACAAAATGAATATTCTGAATCGTATCTAAATTAATCATGCTCTTACGTACCCTCCTACATATCCCCTCAGCGACGATGACGGGCAATGGATAATGCCAATTCGGCAATATCATGAGCGGCCTGTGGTTTGCCTAGCGCTTTGCTGGCTTTTGCCATAGCCGCCAAAGCATCCGGATCTTCTTTCAAGTGCAAAATTTCTTCCAACAAGTCGCGTCCTGTCAGCATTTTATCCAAAATCATCTTGGCAGCGCCGCACATGACAAGAGCCTGTGCGTTATACCGCTGATGATCTTCCGCTGCATACGGATAGGGAATCAAAATAGACGGTACGCCGCGTACAGTCAATTCTGCCAATCCCACGGCACCAGCCCGGTATACAGCTAAATCAGCCGCTGCCAGTGCCGACGGCATATGATGCAGGTACGGAATGATGCGGCTTCCTTTGCCATAGCGGCCTTTGCCGTCAATACCGTCCAATTGTTTGACGACGCGGTCATATTCATGATCGCCTGTAACATGTAAAATTTGTATGCTATCATCATCTTTAAAATGTTTATGTACTTCAATCATGGCCGTATTGATACTGCGGGCGCCGCGGCTGCCGCCGGCTACCAGCAGCGTAAATTTGTGAGCATCCAGGCCCAGATACTCTCTGCCAGCTTCTTTCGTGACCGTAAGAATATCTTTACGGACAGGATTTCCTGTATAAACCAAAATATTTTTCTTTTTGAAACGGTTGGCTGCTTCTTGATATCCCAAAGCAACACGATTGACAAATTTGCTCAAAATCGTATTGGTTACGCCGGGAATGACATTTTGTTCCTGAATCAATGTCGGAATCCCGCTCAGGCTGGCAGCCAGCAGCACCGGGCCGCAGACAAAGCCGCCTGTACCAATAACGACATCTGGCTTAAAATGACGAATAATAGATTCCGCCTTAAATAAACTGCCTGCTGTTTTTCCCAGCGTCACCAAGTTGCGGAAAGAGATTTTTCGTTCCAATCCGCGCACATCTAAGGTAACAAAAGGCAGTCCTTCTTTAGGAATCAATGTATTTTCCAATCCAATTTTAGAACCGACATATAAAAATTCAGTTGGTTCAATATCAGCAATGGCCCGCGCAATAGTAATTGCCGGATAAATATGGCCGCCGGTTCCGCCGCCGGAAATAATGACTCGACGCATGGTTGTGCCCCCTACTTTTCACCAAATTATATCGCATTGACGATGCCTTTAAAGACTCGTCCCCGCTGTTCAAAATTATCATACATATCAAAGCTTGAGCAGGCTGGTGAAAGCAGTACGGCCTGTGGTGCCTTGGCAATTTTTCGTGCCAGCATGACAGCGCTTTCCATACTGTAGCCTGCACGGCGAATATCTGCCACGCCGGCTTTTTTAGCCGCTTCTTCAAAACGATCGGCTGCCTTGCCAATCAAAATCAGTGTATCGACCCGTTTGGCAGCCAGTGCCATAAATTCATCCAGCGGCGTCATTTTGTCATAGCCGCCGGCAATCAGAATCAAATGTCCCTGCGGGAATGCTTCCAACGCCTTGATAGATGCATCTGTATTTGTACCTTTAGAATCATTGTAATACGTTACGCCGTGAATCGTCCGTACTTTTTCCAGTCGATGTTCTACGCCCTTAAAGGATTGCAGCACCGTGCGTATCGTATCCAGTGATACGCCGGCCGTATATGCCAGCAAAACAGCGGCCAAGCAGTTTTGAATATTATGCTTGCCAAAAAGATGCAGGTCATTTTCATGGCAAATAACCGTATCCGTGCCGTTCATGCGCAGCATCAACGTACCGTTGTCATAAAAAGCACCGACAGGAACTTCTCCCTGTGTAGAAAACCAGACAACATTGCCGGTCATATCGGCTTCCATAGCCTTGACACGTTCGTCATCATAATTTAAAACGGCATAGTCCTCTTTATCCTGATTGCGGAAAATCCGTTCTTTTGCTGCTGCATACGCTTCCATCGTATGATGTCGGTCCAAGTGGTCTGGTGTAATATTCAAAATCGTCGCTGCTTTAGCCTTCATCGTCTGTGTAAATTCCAGCTGAAAGCTTGACAGTTCTGCTACTACGACAGCATCTGCCGGCAAGTCTTCCGCTTGTTCCGAAAGGCCGATGCCGATATTGCCGCCTACGACAGTCTGCCGTCCTGAAGCTTTCATCATTTCACCGAGAAGCGTCGTCGTCGTCGTTTTGCCATTGGTTCCCGTGACGCCCAGCAAGGCGGCATTGGTCACACGGCACGCAACTTCTACTTCACTCCAAATAGGAAGGCTGCGGCGGGCCGCTTCTTTCATAATAGGAATTTCCGGAGAAATAACAGGTGAAGGAACAACAATATCTATACCATCCAACAACGATACATCTTGACTGCCAAACACCAGCTGCACGCCTGCAGCAGCTATATCTGTCCACGGAGCCTCGCTGGTATCTATGGTCTTCATATCATTTAAAATAACACTGCCGCCATGACGGACAAGGGCCATAGACGCAGCACGGCCGCTGATTCCCGCACCAATGACTAATATTTTTTTCCCGGAAAAATCCATTATGCTCATGATTTACACCTGCTTTATGTGAATGATAAAATAGCTTATTTACAAGATAACACAACAATAATCGCTAAAATAGCCATGATTGCTGAAAAACTCCAAAATACCGTAACAACCTTTACTTCACTCCATCCGGATAATTCAAAATGATGATGAATCGGGCTCATTTTGAATACGCGGACGCCGCGTGTCTTGAACGAAACAACCTGAATAATGACCGATAAGGCTTCAATGACGTATAAGCCGCCGGCAATAATGAGCAGCAGTTCCGTCTTGGTCAAAATAGCCATGGCTGCCAGCGCACCGCCTAATGCCAAAGAACCAGTGTCCCCCATAAACATCTTAGCCGGATGCTGGTTGAAGAACAAGAAGCCCAGGCAGGCACCTGTAAGTGCTGCGCCAAACACGGCAAAGTTGGCATAGCCCAATGCAATCGCAATCACGACATATGCTACTGAGGTAATGGCACAAGAACCGGCTGCCAACCCGTCCAAACCGTCTGTCAAGTTGACCGCATTGCTCGTGCCGACAATCATGACGAACACAAAGACGTAATACGCCCAGCCTAAATCAATATTCCAAGACGTAAAGGGAATCCACAGCGTCGTTGGAAACTGCAGAAACGCATCCAATATATAGCAAAATATAGCTGCCATAATAAACTGCCCCAGCAGTTTTTGTTTCGCTGTCAATCCCAAATTACGATGCTTGACAGCTTTGATACTGTCATCCAAAAAGCCAATCACGCCATGACCAAAGGTCAAAAACAACGCCAGACCTTTTCGCAAATCCCAAGGATTAAAAAGGAAGCAGGAAACGATTAATGCCACTAAAATCAAAATACCGCCCATCGTCGGCGTACCGGCTTTGTATTTATGGCTCTGCGGTCCTTCTTCTCGTTCAGATTGACGAGCATGAAATTTCTTTAATTGAGAAATGACTGGGCGTCCCAGTACTAACGCTATAATCAAGCTGACTGCAAATCCCAGCATCAGCGTATTCAACATTCACATTACTTCCTTTCAAAATATGGCAGTATTTTTTCCATTTCAAACGTCCGGGACCCTTTGAGAAGAATCGTGTCCGACGGCTGCAGCAGCGCCTGCAGTTTGGCCGCCGCTTCGGCGTGAGTCTGCACGGTATACACCGCTTTCATGCCTTCATGGCGAGCAGCTTCTGCAATATAAGCACCCAAATCCCCCAGCGTAATCAATACATCAATTCGTTCCTGCACGATAAGCCGGCCGATAGCGGCGTGTTCTTTCGGAGCCCAATCTCCCAACTCGCCCATACCGCCCAACACAGCAATCTTGCGGCCCTGCGTCAGGGCTGCCAGTGTATGAACCGCACTGCTCATCGAAGCCGGATTAGCGTTATACGAGTCATTAATAAACGTATACGGTCCAATATGAACTAATTCTTCCCGCAGCGGCACGCCTTTATAAGAAGCCAGGCCCTGCTGCATTTGTTCCGCTGTCAGTCCGACAAGCTGACCGACAGCAATCGCAGCCAGCGCATTATATACATGATGACGGCCAATGACAGGCACCTGAACAGCAAAGGAATGGTCAGCGCAGTGACACGTAAAGTGAAGGCCTGATTTATCCATACGTACGTCGTCAGCCCGTACAGCGGCAGTTTCTTTCGTTCCGTAGGTAATAACGCTGCCTTTGCAAAGCGATGCCATCGGACGCACAAAGGCATCATCGTCATTTAAAATGGCCGTTCCCTGCGCATCCAACGCCTGTACCAGTTCACTTTTCGCTTTAGCGATGTTTTCCTGGGAACCCAACAATTCAATATGGCTTTTGCCGACATTGGTCACTACGCCTATTGTCGGTTCCGCAATGGCTGCCAGGGCTTGTATCTGTCCCAGGCCGCGCATTCCCATTTCTACGACACAGGCCTGATGGTCTTTCGTCAGCTGCAGCAGCGTTTTCGGCAAGCCGATTTCATTATTAAAATTTTTTTCTGTCTGCAGTACGTTATATTTTTGTGCCAGCACCGTAGCAATCAGATTGCGTGTCGATGTCTTGCCGACAGAACCGGTTACGGCAATCACGGGGATAGCAAAGCGGCGGCGATGGAACCGTGCCAGCCCTTGATAAGCCGCTACGGTATCCTTAACGACAAAAATCGGCGCATGAACTGTTTTATATTCATCACGGATTTCGGAAACAACTGCACCTGCCGCGCCGTCCTGTAGGGCCTGCAGGACAAAATTGTGTCCGTCAAATCGTTCTCCCTTAAAGGCAACAAACAGTGAGCCGTCGGCAATAGCGCGGGTATCTGTATCTACTTCAGAAAACACTGTATCCTGCGTACAAGGTGCCAGCAGCACCCCTTCCGTCGCTTCTTCTACTTCATGAATTGTAAACATAGCCATCAGTTATTTATCTCCCTTGTGCAGCGCCTGTACAGCTTTGCGTGCTTCTTCACGGTCATCAAAATGAATCGTGCCGTTTTTCAAAATCTGATATGTTTCATGGCCTTTACCGGCAATCAGCACAATATCTCCCGGCTGTGCCAATTCGACAGCCCGGCGGATAGCCGTGCGGCGGTCCACGATTACTTCATGATGCTGTCCCGGTTTTAAGCCTTGTTTAACACCGGCTTCCACTTCGGCCACAATCGTATCCGGATCTTCCGAACGGGGATTATCCGACGTAACAATAGGAATATCTGCCAATTCCGCACCAATTTTCCCCATAATCGGCCGTTTGGTCTTATCGCGGTCGCCGCCGCAGCCAAAGACAGCCAAAATACGGTTTGGTTTCATAGCCCGCGCCGTTTCCAATGCCTTCTGCAGGCTGTCCGGCGTATGAGAATAATCGACAACAATGGCAAAATCCTGACCGGCTTCTACCAATTCAAACCGTCCCGGTACAGAATGGAATGTCTGAATCGCTTTATCAATCGTCGCTTCATCGACACCTTCTGCATGAGCTGCGCCAATAGCTGCCAGCGTGTTGTACACATTAAACAGCCCTGTAATATTCATATGCAGCTGTACATTGACAAAAGGGCCGACGACATCGAAAGAAGATTTTTTCAATTCAACCTTCAAATTAGAACCTTTGAGATCTGCGTCTTTTTCTACACCATACGTCAATACCTTACATTGGCAGGCTTTAAGAATATCTTTAGACCATGGGTCGTCAATATTGACAACAGCTGTTTTATTTTCTTTGACGTGGTCTGCCAGCGTCAAGCTCTGGAACAGCTTGGCTTTAGCAGCTACGTAATTTTCCATCGTTTTGTGGAAATCCAAATGATCCTGCGTCAAATTAGTAAAGACGGCCGTATCATATTCGATACCGGCTACCCGGTTCAACGCCAACGCATGGCTGGATACTTCCATGACGACATGGGTCATGCCTTTTTTATACATCAATGCCAGAAAACGCTGCAGTTCGACAACGTCCGGCGTCGTATTGTGAATCGGCAGTTCTTCATCATCAATTAAGGCATGAATGGTGCCGATAACACCGACATGATAGCCTGCCGCCCGCAGTATATGAGCAATAATATGGGTCGTCGTCGTCTTGCCGTTTGTACCCGTAACGCCGATCATGCGCATTTTTTTACCTGGATAATCATAAAAATACGGTACCATATCTTCCAAGGCATGGTGGATTTCAGGCACCAAAATCTGCACGGCACCACTGGGCAAATCCAAATGTTTGGTCGTCAATACAGCAGCCGCCCCTTTTTCTACGGCCTGAGCTGCAAACTTGGCACCGTCTACATGCACGCCGGCAATGCAGACAAACAAATATCCCGGCTGAATATCGCGGGAATCAGAAGAAATTCCCGTAATGGTTGTATGGCTGTTGCCGTCAATTGTATATATCCCTTTGATTTGCTTGCAAAGTTCTTGTACTGTTTTCATGCTCTGTTCCTCCTCTTAATACTAAAATCATATAGCTGTATATGTAATGGAAACAACAATAGCAGCCTTTGCACAAGGCTGCTGAAGTTATGTGTTATCGACTTTTCGTAGCAGCATGCTGATTTGGGGATTGGGCATACAAAACATGCGTCGGCACTACCATCCCCAGTTGTTTGGTAGCCATTGTATAAATCCGTTCGGGAGATTCCAATTTGGCTATATCGATGCGCAGATTATCGTTTTCCTGCTGCAGCCGCTGCACCTGATCTTTTTCCTGCATCAATTTATAGCTGCGATCGGATTGAACCGCTTTTATATTCACACACAGCGCCAACAATACGCCTACCAAAACACCGAAAACGATGGTACGCCAAATCGTCCGGCGAAACCGGTGATGCATGACCTTAAAGGTTTCTACAGAAATGACGTGATTGTCTTTGCTTCCTTGTGTGTATTCTGCTTTTCTAGCCAGCATATTATATCACATCCACTCAAATAGTTAAATATATGCCAAAGCATCCTTTATATGCTTATTTCCGTATTCCTACGCGCAGCTTGGCACTGCGGGCACGCGGGTTTTTCTCCAGTTCTTCTGCTGACGGCACAATAGGCTGCCGCTTCGCTTTCAAAATCGCCTTGTGATGGCATACACACACCGGCATATCCGGCGGGCAAATACAGTCCGTCGCCATCAATTTAAATGCTTTTTTTGTAATCCGGTCTTCCAATGAATGGAAGGTAATGACACAAATATGGCCGCCCGGCTTGAGACGCTGTACGGCATGCTCCAACGCATCATGAAGGATACCCAGTTCATCGTTTACTTCGATGCGGATGGCCTGAAAAGTCCGTTTGGCCGGATGCGGACCATCCTTGCGGGCACCTGCCGGAATGGCTTTTTTTATAATAGATACGAGCTCGCTCGTCCGTTCAATCGGCTTTTCTTTACGCGCTTCCACAATAAATGCAGCAATGCGTTTGGCCCAGCGTTCTTCGCCGTATTCTTTGATGACATGATACAGGTCTTCCTGTCCATACGTATTGACAACATCATATGCGCTTTTCCCACGGCTGTTGTCCATACGCATATCCAGCGGCCCGTCCTGCATATAAGAAAAACCTCGTTCCGGCGTATCCAGTTGATAACTAGATACCCCTAAGTCAAACATAATGCCGTCTACGGCCTCAATGCCTAAGGTATCCAAGACATCACTCAAATCACTGAAATTGCGCTGCACCAAAACATGACGGCAGGGTATGTCAGCCAAACGCGCTCCCGCTGCCGCAATGGCATCCTTGTCCTGATCCAGCCCGATAATTTCCGCGTCCGGGTGCAGGCGCTGCGCCAGTGCATACGTATGCCCGCCGCCGCCCAGCGTACAATCGACATATATACCATCTGGATTCGTTACTAAATTATCTATCGTCTCTTGACGCAGCACACTCACATGATGAAAATCCATCTTTCCTCCTAAAAATCCAGTTCCAGAGATTCGTCCAAACTTTCAGCGATTTCTTCCATATCAGGAACAATCTTTGCCGCATATGCAGCATACGATTCAGCATCCCAGATTTCGATTTTATCGCCCGTTCCAATCACGGTTACTTCTTTTTTTAATTTGGCATATTCACGAAGCGTGCCGGGAATCAAAACTCGGCCTTGTTTATCAAACTCCACTTCCGCTGCACTGCCAAACAGAAAACGTTTAAACGCGCGGACATTTTCTTTGGAGGCTTTCAGCTTTTTCATGCCGTTTGCCAAATTCATCCACGCATCCATGGTGTATACAGAGAGACAACCTTCCAGTCCACGGGTGACAACACAATGAGGCCCTAATTCATCTCTGAATTTGGCCGGTAAAATCACGCGTCCCTTCGCATCGATGGAATGCGAATATTCTCCCATGAACATCGATTCGTCATCTCCTCTCTGCATCATTCACTTTTCACCACATTTTACCACATTTTCACACTATCTGACAATAAATATCCTGTGATTATACAAAAGTATCTAAAAAAAATCACCATGTCAAAGACACAGTGATTTTTTTCGGCCGCCGTTCATACTGACGACAGCGCGTCTATACTGTTTTTATCAATTACAATATCATCTTGACCCAGTTTGGCAAGGTCACAGCCATGTACTAATTCAGCCAAACTGTATATGCCTTTTTCGGCAATAAGGCCGCCTTGAAAAGCCAAATACGACAAAATGGCTTCACGCGAAATGCCCTCTTCCCGCAACTGGTGAATCGTCAGGCCATGCTGCCGTTTGGACAGGCGGAACCCGTCGGCATCTACCAGCATGGGAACATGCGTATACACAGGAGGCGTATATCCTAATACGGAAATAAGCCAAATCTGCTGGGCTGTTGAAGACAATAAATCTCGTCCGCGCAGCACATGGGTAATGCCCATCGCGCCGTCATCAACAGAAACAGCCAACTGATAGGCATACATATCATCGGCACGGCGCACGACAAAATCCCCGCACGTTTCCGGCAGATACGCCTGCTGCGGCCCATACACACCGTCCGTAAAGGCGATGGTTTCCGCCGGCACATGAATGCGCCAAGACGGTTTTTTGGTCATGCGCTGCCGTTCTTCCGGCGTCAGTGTATAGCAATGGCCGTCATATACGGTATGCTCGCCTGCGTGAGGCGCGCCAATCGCCTGCAGTCTGGCACGGCTGCAGTAGCAGGGATACAATCGTTCGTGATGCCGCAGCTGTTCCAACGCCGCATCATATAGGGCATACCGTTCCTGCTGACAGTACGGGCCATACGCACCGCCTGTATCCGGACCTTCATCCCAAGTCAGTCCCAGCCAGTGCAAATCTTCCAGCAGCGCCGAGCGAAACACGGGTTTGGACCGCTGTTCATCATTATCTTCAATACGAAGCACCAAAGTGCCGCCTGCCTGCCGGACCTGCAGCCAGCAAAGAAATGCCGTCCAGGCATTGCCTAAATGCATATATCCCGTCGGACTCGGTGCAAACCGTCCTCTCATGCCGCTCACGACCTAATCCGGCAGTGAAATAAGCTGGCCAAACCAGTTTGCTTCCTGGCGAATCTTGGCTTCATTCCCCATAACGCAGACATTGTTATCCTTCATGACGGCGCGAATCAACGGAGCCAATGCCCGAATATCAGCAGCCGTCGTCTGCAGGAGCTGGTCACGGCGTGCCTGGGCTGCATCCTGCGTCGTTCCCGTAAAGTACCGATTCATGGCTTTATCCCCGCGCAGAGACGGCGTCAACGGAATATCAATCCGGCTCAGCGTGCCGATGACATATTTCGTCATTTCTCTGTCCGATACATTAAAATCATCCAAATAGTCGGCCAACGCGTTATATGCGTCGATGCTGTGTCCCAAATTCGGGTCACGATACGAGCACAATACCATGTCGCCGTTGTCATAAAAGCGCGTAAAGGCACCATATGCACCGCCCTGCACGCGAATTTTGGTCCACAAATACCCATACTGCAAAATAGTATCGAGTACCATCAAAGACCCCGTATAGGCATAGCCATGGTCGCGGAAGTTGCCGCCTTTGGCTACGTACTGGACTTTACCGCTGGTCATAATGCCTTCGTTTTTCTGCGTCAGCGCAAATTGGCACAGCGATGTCTGTTTTTCACCGGCCGGCAGTGCCTGCGTCCATGCCGGCAGCAGCGACACGGCGTTGTTTTTATCGTCTTCATCACTCGTAATTTCCAGTGTCATCGCAGCACGTGTAAATATCTTTTTCATCGTCTGTTCCAGGCGGGCTGCTACAGCCGCGCTGTTTTCACGGATTTGGGCAGCTATTCGGCTGATAAATTCATAATAGGATAATTCACCAGCATCGCAAAATGCTTCGACAGGCGATACGTAGGACAATACACGGTGCATGACAATCGTATGGCCGCGGCGGAAGGCATCCATATCCCAGCCGGCTTTGGTTTCTTCAATCAATTCAACCAAACGGTCTGTATTCGTAAAGACCGTATCCAATGAAATTTCTTTGAGCAGTGAAATCGCTTTGTCCAAATTCTGGCTCAATACCTTTGTTTTCAATTTGAAAACCGGCATGTACTTTTTATTGTCTGTGCGGTCTGAAAATGCCGACACCGTACTGTCAATGCCGCCGGTATGCAAATCAATCAGCGAAGCGATTTCCATATAGGAATGTTCCTTCGTATCCAAATCACCGAGCAGGTCACTGAGCAAATAGACATACGGAATGTCTTCCGCCGTCATGCCGTGCAAATCAAAATAGGTATTGAGATAGGTAATGCCGTTGGTAAAATCGGGCACATGGCAAATATGAATCCCTGCCGCATCTTCTTCATGCATGACAATAGATTCTGCTTTCTGTTCCAAATCGCTGCGGGACAACGTCGGAATTGTCAGTAAAGCTTCAGGCGAATCCGGCGTGGCCTGCCGTTTTTTCAATGCCTGCGTAGCCGCCATAATCTGTTCAATATCTGCAGCAGACAACGTATCTTTGTAGGCTGCCAATTTTTCTGCCATCGCCTTGTCATGTTCTTCTGTCAATCCCGGCTGCGGTACCAACGATACCAAGGCAAAATAGGGATTGTCGAGAATATATTTCTGCAAAATATGTTCATAATAGCCGTTTTTCATGCCTGCGCGCAAGGTCTTGAGTGCTTCTTCATAACGTAGCGGTTCCAACGGATCTTTGTCATACAGCCATGTATCCATGCAGCGAATGCCGTAAATCAATCCTTTGGGGCGGCCGGCAAAATCGGCTTCACGCAGTGTAAATTCAACACGGTTTAATGCGCCTTCCAGCATCGTCTTATCGATACCGTGCGCCACCATATCTTCCAGTACCTGCCGTACGATCGGCAGAATTTTTTCTTGGGCTTCCGGGTCAGAACCATTGACAGCAATGCTCCACAGCGGCTGCAGCAGTCCATCTTGGAAATCGCCGGAAATGTCCTTGCCTACGCCGGCATCGACGAGGGCTTTTTTCAACGGGGCAGCCGGAGACTGCAGCAGTACATACGTCAACACTTTAAAAGCCAGCCCCAACGTCGTATCGATGGCGTCGTCTACTACATAAGTCAGGCTGTGCAGTGTTTTATGCGCTGTTTTTTCATCTTTAGCAATGCCGTACGGATAGGATTTAATCACACTGCCCGTAGGAATCTGCCGTGCAATGGCTGAATCAATCGGTTCGACGTGAAAATGACTCAAATATTCATCATTGATAAATGCCAGCGTGCTGTCTATATCCATATCGCCGTACAAGAAAATATAGCTGTTGGCCGGATGATAGTATTTAGCGTGAAAAGCGGCAAAGGCTTCCTGCGTCAGCTGGGGAATGCAGTCCGGATCGCCGCCTGATTCTACGCCATACGTCGTATCCGGGAACAAATTATCCATGACATGCCGTTCCAGCTGGGCATCCGGTGAAGAAAATACGCCTTTCATTTCATTATATACAACGCCGCTGTAGGTCAGCGGACTATCAGCCGATGCCATTTCATAATGCCAGCCTTCCTGCATCAAGACTTCTTTATCTTTCAGCATGTTGGGGAAAAACACAGCATCCAAATATACGTCCATCAAATTTTTAAAATCGATTGCATTGCGGCTGGCTACTGGATACATCGTTTTGTCTGGAAACGTCATGGCGTTGAGGAATGTATTCAGCGAGCCTTTGACGAGTTCGACAAAGGGTTCTTTCAGCGGAAATTTCCGGGAGCCGCAAAGCGTAGAATGTTCGCAAATATGCGGTACGCCGGTGCTGTCTGTCGGCGTCGTGCGAAACGAAATAGAAAATACTTTGTTGTCATCTTCATTTTGGATATACAGGAGCCGTGCGCCGGATTGAACGTGGCGCATTTTATAGGCCTGACTGTCTAATTCTTTCACATATACGGCACGGTCCACCTGAAACCCGTGTACCATCATGCCTGTTTTTAATTCCATACTAATACCTCTTTTCTCTACGCATCTAAAAGAATATGCTGCAAATCAGCTACGGTAGGCGCAAAAAAATCTGCCGGATAGTCTTCCCGTTCACGTTCATTGCCATACCCATATCCGACGACAATGACGGGAAGTCCCGCAGTCCGCGCGCCGATGACATCAAACTTTCTATCACCGACCATGACGGTTTGGCCAGGATACGCCGGCCCGATATACGTCAAAATCCGCTGTATGATATCTGCCTTGGTGTCGGTACCGCCTACAGCCGGCCCGGCAATTTTTTCTACATACGGCGCAATCCCGAATTTTTCACAAATCGCCTGGGCATGCACCTGCGGCTTGGAAGTCGCTACAAAGGATCGAATCCCCTTTTCTTTCATCTGCTGCAGCATCGGTACAATACCGTCAAAGGCTTTGTTTTCAAATTTGCCAATCGTACTGTATCGTTCTTGAAAATACGCGTAGGTCTTTTTGGCTTTTTCTTCTGAAAAGCCAAATGCCTCCTGAAATGTCGTAAGAAGCGGCGGCCCTACAATCGTATGCTGGTCCAGCCGTCCTTTCGTCGATTCTCCCATTTGAATCAACGCATATTCCACGGACTTGATAATTCCCTCTTTAGAATCTGTCAATGTGCCATCCAAATCAAATAATACATAGTTGTACATATACAACCTCCTATAAAACCTTTTCATACATTATATAATGATACCATGTTTGCCTGGTTCGGGCTAGTAGGGAGAAGCGAAAGCAACGGGTTTTGACGATAAACGGCAGCATACGCCGCAGCCAACAGCATACAAAAAAGAGGCTGTGCGTAAGAAGAAATTCTTACGACAACAGCCCCGCGTTCCATCCATGTTCGCCACAATCTGCCAGATAGGGGTTATAACTTTTTCAAAATATGCTGTGGTACATGGTTGACATCGCGCACGCCAGTAATCATCATAGCGTCGCACAATTCCCGCTTAAACGTATCCAGCAGCAGGCGGACTCCTTCCGTGCCACCGCCAATAGCCGCTACAGCTGCCGGGCGGCCAATCAAAACAGCATCCGCGCCAAGAGCCAGCAGTTTCAATACATCTTCTCCATGGCGCACGCCGCCGTCTGCAAAGATAGTGATGCGGCCTTTGACGGCTGCGGCAATGTCCGGCAGTACATCGGCGGTCCCAACCATACCGTCCAGTACACGGCCGCCATGATTGCTGACGACGATTCCCTGTGCGCCGGCTTCTGCACATGCTACGGCTTCTTCTGCCGACATAATGCCTTTTACTATAAAGGGAATATGTACCGATTCAGCTACGTTCGCGATGCTTGCCGCGCTCTTCGGCCCAACAGGCTGTCCAAAAATCCGCATGTTGATCAGCGTGGCCGCATCAATATCACTCGCCACAGCCGGGGCACCGGATTGTTCTGCCAACACAGCCTTTTCTATGATTTTTTCATCTTCCCGCGGTTTAATCGTCGGAATGACATATCCCGGCCGCTTTTTACAGGATGCAATCCCGGAAGCGTACATATACGGTGCGCCGCTGTCTCCTGTAAAGGCCATCGTTCCGGCTTCCATGGCACCCTGCGTGACGGCTTCGTCGTATGCTTGTTCCACTGCCGCTGGGTCTCCGTCTACCTGCGCATTTAAAACAATGCCGCCGACAGGAGCCAGCAGTATAGGCATGCTCAATGTCCTTCCGAACAGAGCTATCGCCGTGCTGGGTTCTTCCACGCCGGACATGCTCCGCATAATGAGTCCGTATTCTTGCAGCGATTCCAAATTTCGCATAAAAGAACGACCTGTCCGCAGTCCGCCAAAACCGGGAATCATGCCGGCACACGCCTTACCATTGCAAACCGGACAGACATGACATCCTTTCATCTTGGCTCTGGCCGCATCTCTTATTTCTTTCATATCCATACATATCCCTCCTTATAACAGAAAAAGCTTACCACTATGATAATAACACATAATGGTAAGCTTGCCTACTGATGACTATTAGTCCATTTTGACAAAAGCATCTTTGCCGGCACCGCAGGTCGGACATACCCAATCTTCCGGCAGTGCATCAAATTTCGTGCCTGCTGCTACGCCTGCATCGGCATCGCCTTCTGCTTCATCATAAATATAACCGCAAATAGTGCATTCGTATTTATCCATGTGTATAACCTCCTAAAAATAATTTCAACAAATAATTTTTATTAATTACCTATCGTTATCATACCACACGATACGCTATTTGGCAATATTTTTAGAAAGAATACCCGTTTTTCCCATTGGCCTTTACTTTATACAGTCCCATATCCGCTTTCGTAACTAATGTGTAATATTCCTGCCCATCACGAGGTGCTATAGCAATGCCGATGCTTCCCGAAACAGTACTGCAACCCTTTTCATCAATCGGTACTTGTCTAATCCGATCCGCAATCATCAGTGCTTTTTCTCTGACCTCCTGGGTATCGCCGTTTTGAAGGGCCGCAAAAAAGACAAATTCATCACCGCCAACACGGCCGACGATATCTTCTACCTCTGCTTCTTTAACCAACACACTGGCAATCGAACGCAGTACCTTATCTCCTGCAGGATGTCCAAAAGTATCATTAATCCGCTTGAAATTATCCAGGTCAATGAAAAGCAGGGCATATTCCTGCTGTGTTTCCTTCAGACACTCATTGATTTTATCCATCGTTGCCTGAAAATTCCACAGCTTGGTGAGGGGGTCTGATTGCGCCCGCAAAAGAGCCACTTCCAAGTTGCGCTGGTTCCGTTTTTCTTCCATATATACATTCGTAATATCGATACGTGAAAGAAGAATCATGTGATTTTCTTTGTCATGATACCGGTAATCCAGCCGTTTTCTCGTATAACTGCCATGTTCATCGACAATGCCGCAGGTAAAGGAATAGACCGCATGCTGTTTCAGTTCCGCTTCCACCTTTGCCAGATGCATGGAAGCAATGACGCGATCTTGATCTTCCGGAGCCACGAATTCCCTGGCGTACTCAACCACAGCGGTTTCATAATCCAAGCATTGAACCGGCGGCAGCGGCGTATTTGCTAAGCCGCTGAACATGGTATAACTATTGTTTTTGGCGTCTAAATAAATAAAATAATCACACGTATCATACACATACTGCTGTACAATGGACAATAAAATATTGTCGCCGCCTGCATTCCGCACCAACACATACGCATACCGATGGCCGTTTTTAGCCGTCATAAATGTCAATACCGTCACATGAAACTTATTCTTTTTGATGACTTGGGATGTATAGTTGTAAGAAAAAAGCCGATTATTGTCCTGCCAGCATTGACGTAAATGGGTCGAACCAAAATTGCTCAACACCCGTCTGCGGTCCGGAAGCTGAATATATTCATCCGTATAATACGCTAAATACGCATCCCAAGGATACGTATTGCCAATCGCCTCGTCGCTGTCTCCATGCAGCACTACGGCTTCGTTGGTATCCAAATCAACGCGCGCAATCGCCAAATACATTCCCTTGATCGCTTCACAAATTTCCCCTTCAATATCAATATCTACATTTCCCAATGCAGTAATAAACTCATTTTCTTTTACCATGTCCATCATGACATTCCCTCCACCTGGTTTGTTGTCAATGCCTCCTTAGGATTATCTTAATTAGTATAGAGAATTTTTGCACATTTTTTTTAATTATAGCAAGGTGTAAAACGGTTGTCTATTCACACGCTGTACAGTATTGGCAACCTTCGTACCATACTATACATATGTGTAATAGTATCCTAAATCACTCTCTTATAAATAGCATACCACAAATAGGAACACAAATAAACAATATCTATCAGGTAACCTGCGCTGCAGCAATTCCTCAATTCTTCCAGATAGTAACACACGCTTGACCAAAGCACCAAGTAAGAAGCAGAATTTTAAATATCACCTCACTTCTTTTCTGTTTTGAACAAGGACATTTTATTATGGACAGTTCATATATGACTCTATAATACATGCTTGGGTCTTGTAGACATTCCTATTCGAAAGACCTTTTTCGACGCCAAAAAGGCGTGAGGAACGTTCACTCACGTCCATTCGCAGTAGATGTGATTTGAAAGGCACCCCAACATTTGACAATGAGCTTAATTTTTTACCACTTCCTGTGCAGCCACTGTGTAGCTACCGCAACAGAATTAGCTAAAATCAGCAAAAAAACAGCACCGGCCACATGTAAGAGATGTGACAACGGTGCTGTTTTGCTTGATTTATTCTTCGTCTTCCGGCAAGTCTGCGTTATGGTAAACATCTTGTACGTCGTCGATTTCATCGAGAGCGTCTACAAAACGTTCCATTTTTTCTGCGTCTTCGCCTGTCAATTTGATCGTGTTTTCCGGTACCATCGTAATAGAAGCATGTTCTGTTTCAATGCCTGCATCTGCCAATGCTTTTTCTACATCGTCAAATGCTTCCGGTGTCGTGATGATTTCGAATTCTTCGCCTTCGTCTTTTACGTCATCAGCGCCAGCATCTAAGGCGACTTCCATCAGCTTATCTTCATCAGCTTGTTCTTTGGATACGACAAAAATGCCTGTGCTGTGGAACATCCAGCCTACACAGCCGGTTGCACCAAGGTTGCCGCCGCATTTGGAGAATTCATGGCGTACGGCTGCTGCAGCGCGGTTGCGGTTATCTGTAAGAACATTGACCGTAACGGCAACGCCTGCCGGGCCATAGCCTTCATATACGATTTCTTCATAGTTCTGGCCTTCTGTAGCACCAGCACCTTTTTGGATAGCACGTTTGATGTTATCTTTAGGAATGTTGTTTTCTTTTGCTTTCTGCAAAGCCAATTTTAAACGCATGTTGCCAACGGGGTCCGGGCCGCCCATACGAACAGCAATCGTGATTTCACGACCGATTTTTGTTGTAATTTTGCCGCGGATAGCGTCGTTTTTTCCTTTTTTACGTTTAATATTTGCCCATTTCGAATGTCCTGACATTCTAATGCCTCCCTTGTTATTTCCACCATTCTTCGCCAGCGAGACGATCTAAGATAATCGCCGCAGCTGAGCGGACGGAAAGGTGATTATAATCCCCTGCACCATAAATCGGTTCCAGGATAAAATCGAATTGTTCCATCGTTTCCTTCGTCATACCATATCCCGTACCAAGGAGCAGCAGGATGGGCGTATCGTCTTCTTCCCTCTTGCGGCGCAGGTCCTTGTAGGAAATCGTATTGGCATACACCCTGGCATCTGTCGTGACGACATAGGGACGCTTACCTTCTGCTTCGGTAACTGCTGCGACAGCCGCTTCGATGGAAGGGCGGATGTCTACGATGTCAAAGGCTTGCGTACGGTAAGAATTGTATTTCCTGCCTGCCGGGCTTTCCCAAAAACCAATAATTTTGTGTACCATGTCCAGTTGGCCCTGTACATGGTGAATAATAAAGTATTTTTTTACGCCATACGTTTTGGACGAACGAGAAATGTCATGAAGATCATAGTTCGTAATCGCCGTCGCTATGACATTGAAATTTTTGTCATAAATAGGGTAATGTACCAACCCGACATATAAAGCGGATTTCATCATTTTTTCTCCTCTTTCCAGCGCGCCAGCCGTTCTTTATCTTTAGCCGATAAAGAGGCGGTCTGCAGCAAATCAGGGCGTTTTTTCAGTGTCCGTTCCAGTGCTTTTTCATGCCGCCATGCGTCAATTTTGGCATGGTCGCCGTTTCGCAGCACATCCGGAACAGCTTGTCCGCGAAATACGGCAGGCTTGGTATACTGCGGGTATTCCAGCAGCGATGCATAAAACGAATCATCCACCGCGCTGCCTGTCGAGCCGAGTACGCCTGGAATCATGCGGGCTACGGCATCTGTCACCGTCATGGCCGGCAGCTCGCCTCCTGTCAGGACATAATCGCCTACAGAAATCGTTTCATCTGCCAAATCCGTTTCCACACGGTAATCCACGCCTTCATAATGTCCGCATAGCAAAATAAGCTGGTCATAGCCAGCGAGCTCACGGGCCTTAGCCTGGTCAAAGGTCTGACCTGCCGGCCCCATCAAGATAATACGTCGTTTGGGGACAGTGCGGCGTACGGCTTCGACAGCGGCATATAGCGGACCTGCTTTCATGAGCATGCCGCAGCCGCCGCCATAAATCGTATCGTCTACCATGTGATGACGGTCATATGTAAAATTTCTCGGATTGGTCACATCCAGCTCCAGCAGTCCGGCTTTTCTTGCTCTGCCGATGATGCTGTGATTGAAAAAAGCCTCGATAAATTCCGGAAAGAGCGAAATAATGTCAATCCTCATTTGTCATCCACCCATTCCGGCGGATCGATAACCATGCGGTCTGCCTTTTCATCAATGGATTTGACGACGTCAGGAATCGCGGCATACAGCCATTCTTTTCCTTGTTCGTCCGTCACGACATAGACATCATTGCTGCCGGTTTTTAGGACGTCTGTTACGTTACCCAATTTATGATCCTGTGTATCATATACGGACATACCGATAATATCAAAGACATAGTGTTGTCCTTTTTTCAGGGGCACCAAATCTTCACGCGGCACTTCCAAGGCTTTACCGACGAGAAGTTCTGCTGCATTGCGGTCTTCTACGCCGACGAATTTCATGAGTACGACTCGTTTGTGAAGACGGGCCGAGCGTACTTCATATTTTTTGCCGCCGATATAGCCGTATTTCATATGCAGGAATCGTTTTGGAAAATCTGTATCGGGATAAATACGAACATCACCCCGCACGCCGTGCGGGGCAACTATTTGACCGATTGTAAAAAGTTCCAACCCAGCCATCGTATTTTATTGGCGGATGGCAACGATTTTGCCGTCTTCAAGCAAAATTTCTGTTCCCATCATTTTTTCTAAATCATCGCCGACTTTGACAACGACAGTCTGTTCGAGCGTGCCTTGTCTGATTTCGGAACCGATTGTTAACTGTTCAGCTTCGCTTCTGTCATGCTGTGCCTTGGCTTTAGCAGCCTGCAGACGCTGTTTCTGTTCTTCTACTTTTGCCCGCAAAGAAATCAACCCTTGGGCATCAATTTTGGCCTGTTCGGTCATCATGCGTTTTGCCTGAAATTCCAGGTTTTGCATTTCCCGGTCAATATCACTCAAAGCCTGGTCGGTATTCTTGAGAATCTTGTCCTTGAGCTCCTGAGTAACCTTTGCTTTGACAGCGACAGGAACGCGTAATGTAATCTGATCCATGGTTCCTCCTATACGATATCAACTGATACTTTCTTATTTGCCTTCACAGCCGCAGCCTTGACAACAAGGCGCAGTGCTTTCGCAATCTTTCCTTGTTTGCCAATGACTTTTCCCATATCTTCGGGTGCGACATGAAGTTCGTAGACTTCGAGGCCTTTTTTCTGAATTTTAGTAACTGTAACTGCTTCAGGGCGTTTGACAAGCGCTCTGGCAATACATGCAATTAACTCTTCCATAGGTATCAGCCTCACTTACTTTTTGGATGCTTCAAACTGAGCCATGATGCCGGCTTTTTTGAAAAGGGAGCGAATCGTATCAGTAGGCTGTGCGCCTTTGCCGAGCCATGCTACTGCTGCTTCAGCGTCAACTGTCAAACGGTCAGCTGCTTCTTTAGCCGGATCGTACATACCCAATGTAGCAACCGGACGGCCGTTATTGCGAGCGTCACGGGAATCAGCAACAACTACACGATAAATCGGTTTCTTTTTAGCACCTAAACGAGCCAAACGAATTTTAATCATGAAAATCACCTCCTCTATTTGATATCCGCCCTGACGGGCCGATTAAAAGGGAAAACGTGGCAAAAAGCCGCGTCGTTTATTTTTCTGTGCTTTCTTCGCCTGCTTCATCATTTTCTGCATTTCTGTAAACTGCTTGATGAGGCGGTTGACATCTTGGACACGCGTACCGCTGCCTTTGGCAATGCGGCGTTTGCGGCTGTCCTTAATCAGCATTTTTGGGTTGGCACTGGACCGTTCCTGTGCCGTCATGGACGTAATAATCGCTTCAATCTGTTTGAACTGCTTGCCGTCCATATCGACTTTATCCAGTTCTTTTTTATACTTGCCAATCCCTGGAATCAGGCTCATCAGACTCCCCATATTACCCATTTTCTTAATCATATTGAGCTGTTTGAGGAAATCATCAAAGGTAAACGTGCCGCTTTTCATGGTCTTTTTCATGTCTTCCATGGATTCTTCATCAAAAGCAGCCTGAGCCTTTTCGATAATTGTTTCTACGTCTCCCAAATCCAGGATACGGGATGCGTAGCGGTTAGGATGAAATTCTTCCAACCCGTCTAATTTTTCACTGACGCCAATAAATTTAATCGGCTTGCCAGTAACCGCTTTGATAGACAGTGCCGCGCCGCCGCGGGCATCGCCATCCAGCTTAGTCATAATCATGCCGTCAATGCCGAGGGCTTTATCAAAAGCCGACGCCGCTGTAACGGCATCCTGGCCCGTCATGGCATCTACGACGAGAAGAATTTCATGGGGATGAACTTCTTCTTTTATATGAATCAACTCATCCATAAGTGTTTCATTGATATGAAGACGGCCGGCTGTATCGATAATGACAACATCCCGCAAATGGCTTACCGCATACGGTACGGCGTTTTTAGCAATTTGGACGGGGTCTTTACTGCCTTCTTCGGTATACACCGGTATGTCCAGTTCTTGTCCCAAGACCTGGAGCTGTGTAATAGCTGCGGGACGATATACGTCGCCGGCAACCATCAGCGGACTTTTGCCCTGGCTTTTCAGCTTTTTGGCAAGTTTTGCCGCTGTCGTCGTTTTACCTGCGCCCTGCAGCCCGACCAACATAATAATAGTCGGCGGTTTGGGAGCAATGGTAATACGGCTTTGCGTACCGCCCAGCAGTTCGGTCAATTCGTCACGGACGATTTTGATGACCGTCTGGGATGCATTCAAGCTGCCGAATACTTCTTCGCCAACAGCTTTTTCCCGTACGCGCTTGATAAAATCTTTAGTTACGGCAAAGTTGACATCTGCTTCGAGCAGAGCACGCCGCATCTCTTTGAGGGCTTCGCTTACATCTTCTTCTGAAAGCTTGCCCTTACCGCGAAGCTTTTTAAAGGCCGCTTGGAACCGTTCAGACAAACTTTCGAATGGCATACATAAGCCTCCTCTTACAACTCGATAGTACGTAGCATGTGTTTTACTGTTTCAATCGCCGCCGGGCTGCCTGTTTCCAGGAGCTGTCCGGCTTGTTCCAGCTTATCCCGCACAGCATCGCTGCGGGCGAGAAGCTGAAGACGCTGTTCGTAGCTTTCTAAAGAATGGGACGCTCTGCGCAGCATATCATACGCACCCTGTCGGGAAATTTGCAGTTCTTCGCCAATTTCTGACAACGACAAATCCATATCAAAATACATTTCCATGCATCGCCGCTGTCTATCCGTCAAGAGAGGACCGTATATGTCCAGAAGTCTTCCCTTCCGTACCATATCCTCTAGCATCTCATCACCGCCTTTGTCATCAGCGTACTGTGATAGTATACATAAAAAGCGTCATCCTGTCAAGTACTTTTACTTGTCACTTTAAAAATACAGTATACTCCCTGTTTTTTCCCACTGTATACTAAAAAAACAGCAGACCGCTGCCTATCCATTCGCTGTCTGCGCACCATGCAAGGCACACAGCAAAACATCTAGGTTTCCCATCGCTGCTGTTTTTTATTGATGAAAACGATACGTTAAAAAAGCAGTTTCATCTGCTGCTGAATCTGTGCATCTGTCATCTGTGAAAAGGCATCCAGTAGGGCTACATGAAAAGTTCCCATGCGGCTGCCGGCAATGCGGCCTGCTTCTTCACCGGCCAGGCCCATCATGACAGCTGCCAATACGGCCGCTTCCCAAGGCTTGCGCCCGGCCAGATATACGCCGGCCAAGGCCCCCAGCATGCAGCCCGTGCCAGTCAGTCTGGCCAGCTGGGCCGTGCCGTTGGCCACGCCGCACATACGGGTACCGTCAGTAACGACATCGACAGGGCCGCTCATCAGCAGCACAGCCTGCTGCGCCAAGGCATAGGCTTGTATATCCTGCGCCGCTTTTCTAAAGTTTTCGGCTGTGACCGCATCGGCTGCGCCGGCATCTACGCCGACAGCATGTGACGGCAGGCCGCAAATAGCGCGAATTTCAGAACTGTTGCCTTTGATAATCTGCGGCCGGCATTCGCGAATAAACTGCATCGCAAAATTTCGCCGCAGCGTACTGCAGGCTACGCCTACCAAATCGATCAGCATGGGAATACCGTCTGTATGCGCAGCTTGTCCGGCCAGCCATATGGCTTCCATGCGTTCACTGGAAATATTTCCCAAATTGACAACAAGCGCTGCTGCCGCCCTTCCTACTTCGACGACTTCTTTGGGATGCGACGCCATATTGGGAACGCCGCCGACAGCCAAGATGACATTGGCACTGTCATTCATCGTAATACCATGTGTAATACAATGAACGAGCGGCTTGTTGGCCGCTGCGCCGCGACGCAGAACAGCCAACTGCTCAAACAAGTTATTTTCTTCGTTTGTCATATACATTGACTCCTAATTTTTGCTGAAATTCCCGCAGCGTACCATTGCGGGACAAAGCCATCAGCAGACAAAACGCGATAGAGCCGCCAATCAACGTGCCGCTGATAAACATCGGTACATAATACATCCAGGACAACCCTGTACGACCGT
The DNA here is from genome assembly GCA_963655305.1 of bacterium. Taxonomy (GTDB): domain Bacteria; phylum Bacillota; class Negativicutes; order Veillonellales; family Megasphaeraceae; genus Megasphaera. The sequence continues at coordinate 7,864 of CAVKEA010000001.1, read as the reverse complement.
AAAAAATTTCCATAACCGGATAGGAAACAATGGCACCGATAATCCCAGTACCGATGACTTCCCCAATGACGGCCGCAATCAGCCGCCCCTTGGATGCCCGATACAGCAAACCGGACAAGGTGGCGCCAAACACAGCCCCGGTCAACGCCAGCGGCGGAATCCCCATCATGGTCATGCGAATAATCCCAATAAGCGTAGCGCAGAGCAGCGCATACCAAGGCCCCATCAAAACGGCGCAGGTAATATTAATCAAATGGGCCATCGGGCACATGCCTTCAATACGCAGAATCGGGGAAATAACGACGCCTAACCCTACCAGCATCGCCAATAATACCAACCGCAGTACTTTCTTATCTTTTTCCATAAAAAAACTTCACTCCCTCTGAGCGGCACGGTCTGCGGCACGCTGTGGTCGTGAAGCTTTTGATTGTATGACTGCAATATATACGAATACATAGCGACCTAGCGGCAGACACTGCCTCTTTCTGTTGTAACGGTCGATACTCTCTAGTATCCTCTCAGCCTGAAACACAGGCTCCCTCGCTATGTATAAAAACAGATTCAGGGCGCTCCCCCTCAATCCAAGCTTTAGTATAGCAAACTTTGCAAAGATGTCAATGGTCCTGTTGCCTGAAGTGTTCCGTCATCATGTACTATTTCGCTTCTTTAAACGGGTTGCCTTTGATGTGCAGCGTAAAAAGATAGATAGAAAACACTCTCTGTATATGCCTGGCGGCACACGCAGAGAGTGTTGTTTCTACACGCTTATTTCCAATATTCTACTTCATCATCACGAAGTCCAATAGAAGCGGCTTTAAAGACAGGATTCTTGCCTGCTGCTTTTTGGGCTTGATAGTCCTTCAAGGCACCAATAGCGACGTTGCTGAGTATCAAGCAGGCCGGAATATTAATCAGGCACATAAAGGCCATCAGAATATCTGCAATATCCCAAACGGCTGCCATAGACATGCCGGCACCAACAAGCACGGCAAGTACACAGAGGATACGGAAAACGACAATAAAGGTTTTCGACGGCGCACCTTTGTGAATGAAGGCAATGCAGTTGTCAACATAATACAAGTTGCCAATCAAGGTAGAAAAGGCAAAGAGCACCATGCAAACCGTAATCAGCACCGGTCCGAATTCACCGTATACAGAAGTAGCAGCCTGCTGTACATACAACGCACCAGCGGCTTCTTTCGTAATCGGCACGCCGGAGCAAAGACCCAAAAATGCCGTTGCACTGCAGACCAAAATCGTATCAATAAAAACAGACAACATCTGTACCAATCCCTGTTTTACAGGATGGCTGACATCGGCTGCTGCTGCCGCATTCGGGGCAGAACCAATACCGGCTTCGTTGGAATAGAGACCGCGTTTGATACCATAAATCATGCAGGAGCCGGATACGCCGCCTAAAATAGATTGGAAATCAAAAGCATCTGCAAAAATCATCGAGAAAACATGAGGCAGCATCGGCAAATGAAACAGGATGACGATGACCGCTGCCAAAATATACACAAACCCCATAATCGGTACCAACCAGGACGTAATTTTGATAATACGGCGGCCGCCGCCAAAAATACAGTAAGCGACAAGAATGGCCAACACAGCACCCAGCAGCCACGGAGTCGTATCTGGATTATAAAAACTATATACAGAAAAGGTAGACTGCAGGTTAAACGACGCCAGCATGTTGAAGCCGCCGGCATATGTTAAAATCAAACATATCGCAAAAATAACGCCCAATGTGCGTTTTTTCATAGCCGTTTCAATATAATAAGCTGGGCCGCCATAGCTGTGTCCCAAAGCATTGCGGCGTTTGTATACCTGAGCCAGTGTGCTTTCCACGAAGGCACTGGCACCGCCGATAAGCGCTAAAAGCCACATCCAAAATACAGCACCGGGACCGCCTAAACAAATAGCCGTCGAAACACCGATAATATTCCCGGTCCCGACACGAGATGCCGTCGACACCATCAATGCCTGAAACGAAGAAACAGAACCAGCCGTTGCCGGTTTTTCCATGACAACACGAACGCTTTCAGCAAACATGCGCAGCTGTATACAGCGTGTCTTCCACGAAAAAATCAAACCAGCCACAATCAAAACAACCATCAAAATAGGATAATACAGAATACCGTCTAAATAATCCAGAATCGGCATCATGGGGCCAACACATCCTTCCCAAATGTAAAAAAAGTATAATTACAATATAATCCTTATATTACTTCTTTTATTTAGTAGATGTCAATCTGTATTCACAATTTTTTAATAAAAAACCACTGTTAAATTACGTCTCTATACTTTCCCATACAGTTAGACAAGCAAAAACAGGGACCTTCTCTGGTAAAGAAAGTCCCTGTCTATCGTATTCTGTATGACACAAATTTTATTTGGAGCCGCTGCCCAGTCCATGCGCGATTTTACACCGCGCAGAAAGGAACGGTATTGTTCTTCAACAGCAAATATCCCAACCTGCCGAAATTTTTTCATTTGGTTGAAAACGTTAATTCTTTATTGTTTTGGCTGTCCATTTCCAGTGTATTGCCTTCTTGCAGCGTGCCGCCCAGCAGCATTTCAGAAATCGGGTCTTCGACGAGTTTTTGGATAGCTCGTTTAAGCGGTCTTGCCCCATAGGCAAAATCAGATCCTTTTTTCACCAGTACGGCATCGGCCTTGTCCGTCCAGCTCATCGTCACGCCTTTGGCTTTCAGCCGTTTTGTCAAATCGCGAAGCAAAATAGCTACAATCTGACGCAGGTCGTCTTCTTCCAGCGGTTTGAACACGAGTATTTCATCAATACGATTGAGAAATTCCGGACGGAAAAACCGTTTGACATCATTCAAAATTTCTTTTTTTGCTTTTGCAAAAGCCTGCTGTTTATCTGTTTTTTCATCCGCTGCCGCTGCAAATCCCATGACGGCTTTTGAGGGTTTCAAATGCTGAGCACCCAGATTGCTCGTCATAATGATGACAGTGTTGCGAAAATCGACGGTTCTTCCTTTAGAATCCGTCAGGCGTCCTTCATCCAATACCTGCAGCAGCAGATTAAAGAAATCACTGCTTGCTTTTTCTACTTCATCAAACAAAATAACGCTGTAGGGATTGCGGCGAACTTTATCCGTCAGTTCTCCTCCTTCTTCATAGCCGACATATCCAGGAGGCGCGCCTACCAGGCGGGATACGCTGTATTTTTCCATAAACTCACTCATGTCAATACGAATCAGCGCATCTTTACTGCCAAAAAGCTGGCTGGCTAAGGTTCTGGCCAGTTCAGTCTTGCCGACGCCGCTGGGGCCAAGGAACAAGAAGGAACCAATCGGGCGGTTGGCGTCCTTAAGCCCGGCTCTTGCCCGGCGAATCGCTTTGGCCACGGCCTGTACAGCTTCATCCTGGCTGATGACCCGCTTGTGCAGTTCGTCTTCCAAATGCAGCAGCCGCTGTGATTCTGTTGCTGTCAGCTGCTGTACCGGAATCCCCGTCCACGAGGAAACGACATCGGCAATATCTGTTTCCGTGACGACCAGTTTATCATTGGTATGAAGCGCATAGGTTTCTTTCAGGGCATCCATTTTTTCGGATACTTGCTTGCCTTCGTCGCGCAGGGCGGCGCACCGTTCAAAATCTTCTGCCGCCAAGGCTGCTTCTTTTTCTTTTTGAATATCTGCCATCTTGGTTTCCAGATCCCGAATCTCCTTAGAGGGAGCCAGTACGCTCATGCGTACTTTGGCTGCCGCTTCATCCATGACATCAATCGCTTTATCCGGCAGATAGCGGTCGGAAATGTAACGGGAAGCCAGCGTAACAGCCGCTTGAATAGCTTCATCTGTAATACGGGCCTTATGGAAGGCTTCATACCGATCTCGCAGTCCGAACAAAATCGCTTCGGTATCCGCTTCCGTCGGTTCGCCTACTATAATCGTTTGAAAACGGCGGGCCAGTGCGGCATCCTTTTCTAAATGCTTTTTATATTCATCCAGTGTCGTCGCGCCAATGCACTGCAGTTCGCCGCGAGCCAGTGCCGGTTTGAGAATGTTGGCCGCATCCATGCTGCCTTCGCTGGAACCGGCGCCAATGAGCTGATGAATTTCATCAATAAAAAGAATCATCGTTTCATCATGGCGGATGATATCGAGTATTTTCTTGAGGCGTTCTTCAAACTCACCGCGGTATTTGGTCCCGGCAACAATGCTCGTCAAATCCAACGAAAAGACGCGCTTGTCCTTTAAAACAGGCGGCACATCTCCTGATACGATACGCTGGGCCAATCCTTCAGCAATGGCAGTTTTGCCTACGCCGGGCTCGCCAATGAGAATCGGATTGTTTTTGGTGCGGCGGCAAAGAATCTGAATGACCCGGCTGATTTCCTTTTCTCGGCCAATCACAGGGTCGATTTTGTCTTTCTTTGCCAATTCATTTAAATCCCGGCCAAAATTTTCCAAGGAAATTGGCTGGGAAGACATCATATCTTCTTCATCTTCTTCTGCGCACGCACTGATTTCTTCCAGCAGGCTCAAGCCCATGCTGGCAATGCTGACATCCATGCTTTCCAAAATACGAATGGCCATACAGCCTGTGTCCTGCAGTAATCCCAACAGCAATTCTTCCGTGCCGACATAGGTTTGCCGCATTTCATTGGCCTGGTATACGGCCAATGAAATGGCTTTTTTTGTCCGCGGCGTCAAAATGACTTTTTTCGGCGTTTCTTTACCGACGCCTACCATCGTTTCTATGGCGCGGCTGATATTTTCAGCCGTAACGCCCCACTGAGCCAGCAGCTGGCCGGCAATACAGTTTTCGCTGCGTGCCAGGCCCAGCAGAATATGTTCTGTTCCTATATATTCATGGCGAAAATCTTTCGCCGCTTCGTGGGCATACTGAATGACTTTTTTTGCATCATTAGTAAATCGACTATTGTTCATACGTATCACTTCCTTGCGTATTCTGATTTGACATGTGCAGCTAGCACCTGCTGTATCATGGCTGCCCGCTGTCTGTTTAATTCTATGTCTGTCAGTTCTTTTCCCTGGAAAAACTGCAAAAAGGCCGTCGTACTTACCGTCGTCAGTGCATCGTAAGCCTGCAGCGTATACGGTGCTTCTCCCTGACTGACAGCAAAACGCAAATCACCGGCCAAGCGCAGGGCTTCTTCTTCTTTCATGAGATAGGCGTGCAGCAGCAAACCTTCTGCCCGGTGAAATGTATCTTTCAAGGCATCTTCATGATGCTGCCACAAAAGGCGGCGGCAGTTTCGTTCTTCCTGCACTACTTGCCGGACCATTTTATCCAGCTGTTCCAACAAGTCATGTTCCGTGATTCCCAACGTAACTTGATTGGTAATCTGAAACACATTGCCAATCGGTTCGCTGCGGTCCCCATAGACACCGCACACGGTAAAGCCAAACTTGGTAATTCCTTGAATAATACGATGGAGCCGCTTCATGGCAACCAACGCAGGCAAGTGCAGCGTAACGCCGGCAATCAAACCAGTTCCTGTCAAAAAGGGACTGGACGTTAAATAGCCAAATTCATCATGGAATGCCATGTTCAGCTGGCTTTCCAACGTATCGTCTATCTGACTGGCATCGTCCCATACGCTGTCCAAATCAAGGCCCGGTGCCGCTGTCTGAATGCAGAAATGGTCAGCTTCGTTGATCATAATGGCTGCTGCGCCGTCATCGCGCACCAGCAGTGCCCGCTGCTTGGGCTTGGCAATCAGTGCCGCCGACGCAATATGTCTGGCAGCCAATATTTCCCGTTCTCTCGCATCGATATCCGACAGAGAAATATAGGTATAGTCCCCGCTTCCCAGCATATTTAATGCCGGCAGGCGGGATATTCCAGCCTGACACACGGCTTCTAGTTCTTCGTCAGACGCACGGGCCGGAAACACAACCTGTTTGAGATTGCGCACCAAACGAATCCGGCTGTCCACTACGACATCGGCCAACGCGCCGCTGCCGGTTTGCCAAGGACTGAGGGGGGATGTCATCCACGTCATCGGCATCTGTCATTCCTCCTTTTGCGCATCCGTACCGGGCATCTGCTGCTGCAGTGCTCTGATTTCATCCCGTACACGGGCCGCTTCTTCGTAGCGTTCTTCATGAACCAACTGTTCCAAATGCTGCCGCAGCCGCCGTATATGCGTCATTGTGCGAAATACGCCGGTCCCACGGTTGGGCACTTTGCCGACATGCTTGCAGTGGCCGTGTATCCGGCGCAGCAATGCCGGTATTTCCTCTTGAAACGCCGTGTAGCAGTCGGGACAGCCAAACTGACCCAACCGGTTAAATTCACTATATGTCATGCCGCAGCTAGTACACTGCGGTTCTTCTTTCGATTGGTCTGCGTAGTCGGGATACGCCATCTTGCGGAAAAAATCGTTGTCCACAATGTTAAAACCACGAAATTCATTATATTTGCGCTGTGCGTTTGCACATTCAGCACACAAATGCATATCTGTCCGCTGTCCATTTTCAAAAGCCGTAATATGGACCACCGCTTCTCTCTTTTTGCAGACATCACATAACATGGCTATCACGCTCCTTTCGCCACTGCTAGCGCAAGTTGAGATGTTGTATGATGTGGCTGAGAACGGCCATTCGCTGCGTTTCATCACTCACTTCCTGATACAAGGCTTCAAAAGTATGATGCATCAAAATCGCTTCCCTGTTGGTCAAGCGGTGCTGTTTGATCAGCTGATACAAAAACCCGTCCAAATCTTCCATCGTGATGCTGACAGCCGGCAGCCGTTCCTGAATCAGTACAGGCGTGCGGTCTGGTTTTTTCGGCGTCAATTTGATAATGCGCACAAATCCGCCGGAACCACGTCTTGATTCCACTAAAAATCCTTTGTCGCTGGAAAAACGAGTACTCAACACGTAACTAATCTGCGACGGAGCACACTTTAGTTCATCGGCTAATTCGTTGCGCCGCAGCACAATATTTTCTTCCTCTTCTTCCAACAACTTATGTAATATAAATTTTTCAATCTTATCGGCTAATACACTCATACGAATCACCTGCTTCATATACTAAAAAAGTGGTAAAGTCATATACACATCACTTTGACTTTCACCTCTATATATTATATTCGTCTTTTTGACTTATTGCAAGAAAAAGAGCGTACTTTACGGTTAATATGCGGAGATGCAGTTTGTTTGACCTTTATAGGATTCTGTAAACGTGCCGTTTACATATATTATTTATTTTTTCTTTCTGTGCGGTTAGAATGTTGGGACGTATCCCCGCGCCCTCTGTTCATTTTTCTAGTAAACATACTGTTTACATACGCTATTCACTTTTTCTTTCTGTGCGACCAGAAAGAAAAAGATGACAAAAAGAAAGAAGTCGCCGCCCAAAACGGACTTAGCCTTACTGCGTTTGCCGATGACGGCGCGGCAAATTCGCTTCGCTCAGACGCCGCTTGTTCCCGTCATCGGCAAACTCCGTATCCGGTCTTCGACCGGTCGGCACGCTCGTAACGGGCGGTGTTGGCAGTCATGCAATGTAGATTTCGCCTGGTTGCCGGGAAAACGACATCTGTCAAGAAAGAATGACGGCAGACATAGGCTCATCAACGCTAAGACAATAGGCAGTATCACTTTATCATGCGCAATAATAAGAAAAGAAATATACAGAAATATTACTAGTACACATGAGTAAAGAATTGAATGATACATAGTTTTCCAGCATATACGCATCCGTAATTGTTTGCATTTGTTTCCAAGCCGCCCCGTTACGGGAATGACTGGTTGTGCGGCTTTGTCCGCACAATGAGAATGGGAGTTTCGGGCGGCCGCCTTTTGCTATGCCTAAGCGATTCGCACGAAATCAAAGATTTCGGCTCTCTGCTTATCTT